>JAHYYD010000011.1 GCA_019425105.1 Actinomycetota bacterium | reverse complement strand
TCGTCGCCCACAAGCTTAAATGGAACACATGTTCGATTGTCGATCGACACGCCGCAGACGAGCCAGACGGGCGTCGATCACAGGAACGTCAGCCCGCTCAGCGCCCCCGCTCGCGCGGATCGACGCGATGGATCCAGCGCGCATCCTCGCGCCCAGTTTCCTCGCACAGCCTTGCCCACACCTCGTCCGGATTGATGCCGGCAGCCAGTGCGTCACGCGCGGTCGCCCCCAGCGACGCGAGATACAGGTCGGAAACATACGAGCGGCCGAGGGCCGACCCGAAGGTCGCCTCGACCGCCTCGTAAAACTCAGAGTGCTTCACGCGTCAGGAAATCAGCGTGACGGGCACGATCTCATCGGGCACTGCGTCCGGAACGACTGCGCCATCGATGATCGCCATGCGCTCAGAGACCTCGCGCAGGACAAACCAGAGCGGGACACGCAGGGCCGAGGTAATGGCCTCAAGCAGTTCGGAAGACGCTTCCTTCTGGCCGCGCTCAACCTCGGACAGATAACCGAGGGAGACCTGCGCCTCCGAGGAGACTTCGCGCAGGGTACGACCCTGGCGCTGGCGGATGCCGCGCAGGACATCGCCCAGTTCGCTGCGCAGCAGCGGGGTTTCGCTCAGTGTCTTTTCCATAGTGTTACTGTAGCCGTTCTGTTTTGAGGAGCGCATTGTCAGTTCGCGCATCGAAACGCTGTGACGCTGCTTGTTCACTCCTCGGGTTGCATTCATATCTACGCAACGCGGGACGTTTCAGGCTTATTCCACCATCGAGTCGATTGGCCTATAGGTTGCGCCACCCAGACTCAACTCTGGACGTGCTGCCCCGCGAGACCCCGCCTCGATGGTTCCTTCGTCGCTTCCTCGTTCACGGATGAGTCCGGGGCCGAGTTTTCATCCTCGCTCCCGCCGGAACCACGCATGAGGCGCACCCCCTCGAGGACGTACATGAAGCCCGAGTAGAGCGTGAGCGCGAGAGCGACGCCCGCGAGGGCCTGGCCGAGGTGAATGACCACGACGACCCATCCCTCGTTCGTCTCACTCAGTGCGGTGAAGTGCGCCCACGGGATCAGCAGCACACCAAGGGCCACGATCTGCATGAAGGTCTTGAGCTTGCCCGCCTGATTCGCGGAGACGACGACGCCGCGGCGCAGGAAGAACGCACGCATTGCGGTAATGCCCAGCTCGCGCACGGCGATGAGGATTGTCACCCACCAGGGCAGGAACCCCTGATAGGACAGCAGACCGAAGCCGCACAGCGTGAGGGCCTTGTCAGCGATGGGGTCGGCGATGCGACCGAAGTCGGTGATCTGACCCCACGAGCGCGCAAGCTCGCCGTCAAAGCGGTCCGTGATGGCCGCGATGGCGAAGACGACGAAGGCCGCCCACAGCGCGGTCCATGACTTGCTTTGCAGGCCAAGGATCACGAACACGGGGACGAGAATCAGGCGCAAAACGGTCAGCGCGTTAGGCAGGTTCACGACGGGAACCTTGCTGTCTCGCTGCACGCGCGACACGTTATCGCTCATGACCGTTTCCTTTCCTCTCAGCGGCCCGTGAGCTGCCAAGCATCCTCATTGTCCTCGGGCTCCTCGTCGACCCAGTCGGGCGATGAACTACCAAAGTTATGACCAGAGTACGGGTCCACCCCACTGCCGCGCGAATCGCCGGGGAGAGCCGTGCCCATTTCGTAACCGGACGCGGGCGATTGGACGGGCACAGACGAGACCGGGGCCCCCTCCGCGACCCCTGCCCCAGCACCGACGGCTGGGCTGGGCGCCGCCTCAAGCGCAGCCGGAGCGGGCGCGGGGGCGGGCTCGGGCTCGGGTTCGGAAATGCTGGCGGACTCTCCGCGCAGCATGGCGAGGACCTCGGGCAGCTGCTCGGGGGTGACGAGCACTTGGCGCGCCTTGGATCCCTCGGAGGGGCCGACGATGTCGCGCGATTCGAGCAGGTCCATGAGGCGTCCGGCGCGGGCGAAGCCGACGCGCAGCTTGCGCTGGAGCATCGATGTGGAGCCGAGCTGGGTCGAGACGACGAGTTCGGCGGCCTGCAGCAGGTCTTCGAGATCGTCTCCGATGTCTTCGGCGACCTTGGTTTCCTTCTTGTCCGGTACCACGTCGTCGCGGTAGTGCGTCTCCATCTGGCTTTTGACGTGCGCGACGACCTGGTGGATCTCGGATTCGGAGACCCACGCACCCTGGACGCGCATGGGCTTGGACGCGCCGGCGGGCAGGTAGAGGGCGTCACCCTGGCCGATGAGTTTTTCGGCACCGGGCTGGTCAAGAATCGTGCGCGAGTCGGTCAGCGACGACGTCGCGAACGCGAGGCGCGAGGGGATGTTGGCCTTGATGAGGCCCGTGACGACGTCGACCGAGGGGCGCTGGGTGGCCAGGACCAGGTGGATACCGGCGGCACGCGCAAGCTGGGTGATGCGCTGGATGGAGGCTTCCACGTCGCGCGGTGCGACCATCATGAGGTCGGCGAGCTCGTCGACGACCACGAGCAGATACGGGTAGGGGTGCAGCGTCCGGTTCAGGCCCGGCTTGGCCTGCACCTGTCCGGCGGCCACGGCCTTGTTGAAGTCGTCGATGTGCTTGAAGCCGTAGTCCGACAGGTCGTCGTAGCGCGCGTCCATCTCCTTGACGACCCATTCGAGGGCCTCGGCGGCCTTCTTGGCGTCGGTGATGATGGGCGAGATGAGGTGCGGGATCCCCTCGTAGATCGTGAGCTCCACGCGCTTGGGGTCGACGAGGATCATGCGGACCTGCTGAGGCGTCGCACGCATCATGATCGACGTGATCATGGAGTTGACGAAGGAGGACTTACCGGAGCCGGTCTGGCCGGCCACCAGCATGTGCGGGGTCTTCGCCAGGTTGGTGACGACGTATCCGCCTTCGACGTCCTTGCCGACGCCGACGACGAGCGGGTGCTGGTTGCGGCGGGCGGCTGCGGAACGCAGGACGTCGCCGAGGGCCACGTTTTCGCGGTCGGCATTGGGGATCTCGATGCCGATGGCGCTCTTGCCGGGGATCGGTGCGAGGATGCGTACATCGGCCGAGGCCACCGCGTAGGCGATGTTCTTCGACAGGTTGGTGAGCTTGTCGACCTTCACGCCGGCACCTAGGACGACCTCGTAGCGGGTGACTGTCGGGCCGCGCGAGAACCCCGTGACGCGCGCGTCGACGTTGAAGTCCGCGAAGACCTGGCCAAGAGCCGCGACGACCTGGTCATTGACCGCCGAGCGCGTCATGTGGGGTGGGCCGGAGACGAGGAGGTCTTCCGACGGCAGGGTGTAGGTGATCGAGTCGTCGAGGTTGGGCTGGAAGGCCCCCTCGGGCTCGTCGGTGATCGGCGGGGGCGCCGGTTCGTCCTCGGGCTCCGGTTCGGGCTCTGGCACGTGCGCGGGCACCTGCACGGGGGCGGGGGCCACGGCGGGACGCATCTGGGTGAGCATCTCGGTGGGCGCCGCGGGCGCACGAGGCCGGGGCGTGGGCGCCTGCGCGGCGATCGCTCCGGACTCGAGAAGGCGCGTCTGGTCGGCCGAGTCGGAGTCGGTGGCCTGACGGAAGGACTCGTCCCCATCGTATTCATCGAGGAACGCATCATCGCCAGCCGCGAGGTCCTTGCGGGACTTGCGGCGAGCCTTCTTCGCGGGGTCCTCCGCGTCCTTCTCTGCGGACTCAGTCTCCCCCTCGGGGCGCTGTCCGCTGAGGTGCGCAGCGAGGTCACGCAGGCGCGCCGGTACGTCGGCAACGGCCGTGCGGGTGGCCAGCAGGATCGAATAAGCCAGGAGCAGGAGCATGAGAGCACCAGCTCCCCAACCGGACAGGAGCAGGGCGAGAGGACGCGCGACGAACCATCCGATGAGGCCACCCGCCGCCTCGATTCCGGGGTCGTCAGCCATACCGGGGTTTCCGCGCGAAATATGCACGAGGCCCGTCAGCGCTGCGGTGATGCCGATACCCCCAGCAATGTGGTGCGGCAGAGCCGAGCGTCCAGATCGGGCGGTCACCAGCTCAACAGCGAGCGCGATGAGAACGAGGGGGAGCACCACCGAAAAGATGCCGAACAGTCCTGCCGAGGCGTGGTGGATCGCGTCCCCGGCCTCGCCGGAAATCTGGAACCATTCACGCAGCGCGATCACGATGGCGGCCGCAACCACGACGAACGCAGCGGCATCGCGCTTCACCTGCGCGTCGGTCGCCTTCCACGCGCGCAGGACACCAATTCCCGCGCGGCCAACCGCGGAAAAGAAGCGGGCCAGGAAACCCGGCTGCGTCGGTTCGGGCTGGGGTGCCTGCGCAGACCGAGACGAGCCTCCCTTCGCGCGCGGGCGCGCGGGAGCCTTACCAGACGAGGAGCGTGGAGACGATTGTGCCATGATCGTTCCACCATATCGCCCGCCGCGGCCCGACTGAGCCAGGCGCGCCGCGCAAGATCAGCGCAGGATGTTCGTAACGACTCCCGTTTCGAGCACGTTCTCAACCTGATCGCGCGTCGGAACGGGCAGGGCAGACTCGTGGGAAACTGCCAGCGCAGCGCCCGCGTTCGCCATGAGGCACGCGGTCTCCAAGTCGTAGCCCATCACCAGGCCGGCGCACATCTCGGCGATGTGCGTGTCGCCCACGCCCGCGGTGTCCGCGATGGGCGTCTGGAAAGCGGGGATGGAAATGACCGGAGCATCGGCGAATTTCTGCAGCTCGCAGCCTCTCTCCCCAACCCGACGGACAGTCGCCGCGTCGGGACGCATGTAGGTGCGGATCGTGGCACCGGGACGATTGGCATCGAGAATACCCGCCAGCGTCGAGGCCTCCCAGCTGTTCATCGTCACCACGTCCGCACGCGCGAAGATCGTCTCCCACGCCTCGACGGGGACCTGGGCGACCGCGGGCGACACGGACACAACGAGGGTGACGTCAGGCGGCAGGGCGGCTGCCCACTCGCTCAGCTCCGAGGCGGCATGCGCGCTCGTCATATCCGAGGCGGCCACGTGGACCACATCCCCGTCGCGCAATTCGATGCTCGCCAACGCAGCGCGCGACGGCTCCGACTCGACGCCCGCCGTCACGACGGAACGCATCGACCCGTCCTCGACGATCAGCTGGATGACAACGCCAATGTCACCCACGAGCTCGGGAGTCAGCACCTCGACACCCGCTTCGACCAGCTGCTGACGCACCGCGAAGGAGTTCGGGCCCGTCCCCAGAGGTGAGGCCGCAGCCGTCGGCACTCCCATCTCAGCAGCAGCGCACAGGGTCGTGAACCCACCGCCCGGACGCGAGCTGGCCGCATCCGCGTGGACGGATCCCCCTCGCTCCGGCATGTATGCGATGTGCATCGGCAACACAAGCGCGACAGAATGCGTCGAAATGAAACGACCCGACACGAATTTTCCTTCCTTCAAGCGCGCTACCGCCCAGCACGCCACGGCCTCGTCGATGAAGAACGTCAGCCTACTGCTCGGTCACGACCGGAACGATCATAGGACGACGATGCAGGCGCCGCGCAACCCAGCGACCGATCACGCGGCGCATGGCCTGCTGCAGGACATAGGGGTCCTGACCGCCGGGTGCCGCAGCATCCGTGAGCGCCTGGGTAACGTCGGGGAGGATCTCTTCGAAGACCGAGTCGTCCTCGGCCATGCCGATCGCACGGATCTCAGGACCGGCCAAGACCATGCCGGAGTCGTGCTCGACGACCGCGAAAATCGAGATGAAGCCCTCTGAGCCCAGCGTACGGCGGGTCTCCAGTTCGTCCTCGGAGATCTCTCCGATCGAACGGCCGTCCACATACACGTACTCGCACGGCACGACGCCCGACACGCGCGCGCCACCGTCCTTGAGGTCGACCGTCACGCCGTCCTCCGCCAGGACAACGTTCTGCGGGTCCATTCCGGTCTTGACGGCCAGCTGGCCGTTACCCACCAGGTGGCGGACCTCGCCGTGAATGGGCATCACGTTCTTGGGCTGAACGATGTTGTAGCAGTAGATGAGCTCGCCGGCGCTCGCGTGGCCCGACACGTGCACCTTCGCATTCTCCTTGGACACAACACGCGCACCCAGACGGGTCAGGTCGTTGATGACGCGGTACACGGAGTTCTCGTTACCGGGGATCAGCGAGGAAGCCAGCACGACCATATCGCCGGGCTCGATCGTCACCGTGCGGTGGGACCCCACCGACATGCGCGACAACGCCGCCATCGGCTCGCCCTGCGAACCGGTCGCCATGTAGACGCGCTCGGAAGGCGGCAGCTCGCTAATGCCCTTGAGATCCACGATGAGGCCCTCGGGGATCGACAGGTAGCCCTTCTCCTCAGCAATGCGCATGTTGCGCTCCATCGAGCGGCCCACGAAGGCCACGCGACGCCCGTGGTGGGCCGCCGCGTTGATGACCTGCTGGACACGATGCACGTGCGAGGCGAAGGAAGCGACGATGATCTGGCCGGTCGCCTCACCAAAAACCTGGTCGAGGACGGGGCCGATCTCGCGCTCGGGCGTGATGAAGCCGGGGACCAGCGCGTTCGTCGAGTCCACCATGAACAGGTCGACGCCCTCCTCGCCCATGCGAGCGAACGCGCGCAGGTCGGTGAGGCGACGGTCCAGCGGCAGCTGATCCATCTTAAAGTCACCCGTGATGAGGACGTTGCCCGCATCCGTGCGCACGAAGACCGCGAGCGCGTCGGGGATCGAGTGGGTGACGGACACGAATTCGAGGTCGAAGGGGCCGACGGTGAGGCGATCGCCCTCGGCGACGACGTTGAGGCCCGGGTCGGACAGGCGGTGTTCACGCAGCTTGGGGGCGACGAAGGCCAGGGTCAGATCGGATCCGTAGATCGGAATGTCGCCTCGCAGCTTGAGCAGGTAGGGCACGGCACCGATGTGGTCCTCGTGACCGTGGGTGAGGACGAGGCCGACGACGTCGTCCATGCGGTCCTCAATCCACGAGAAATCCGGCAGGATCAGGTCGACGCCGGGCTGTGTCTCTTCGGGGAAGAGAACGCCACAGTCCACGACCAGGAGCTTGCCCCGGTACTCGAGGACGTTCATGTTGCGGCCGACCTCGCCGAGACCTCCCAGCGGGATCACTCGCAGTGCGCCCTCTTCCAGGGGCGCGGGTTCGCTGAGGTTGTCGTACAAAGACTTCATGATGCCAGTCTGCCACGTTGGCGCCTCTTTGCCCGCATCGGGAGCCACGTTGGATAGGTCGGTCCCCTCACATTTGGCGTCATCGGGGGCGATCGTGGGTCACTGGTGGTGCAGGTGCCCGTCTTCCATGGTGTAGCCGCGGTCGGCGAAGTGGCGGGCGTCGGCCTCGTGGGAGACGACGAGGACGGCGGCACCGGCGTTCGCTGCGTCGCGCAGGAGGGTCAGGACTGCGGTCGCGTTCGCGCTATCGAGGCCAGCTGTGGGCTCGTCCGCCAAAACGATGGAGGGTTCCATGAGGAGGGCGCGCGCGATCGCCATGCGCCGCAGTTCCCCGCCCGACAGCTCGGTGGGCTTGGCATCGGCAAGGTCGGTCAGTCCCACAGCGTCCAGCAGCTCACGCGCACGGCCTGCGGGTGCCTCGTCCGTGGCGTAGAGGATTGAGGGAAGCAGGACGTTGTCGAGGACACTCAGGGCGCGCAGGGCTGTATTGCCTTGGGGGACGAGGCCGATGCGCGCGTTGCGCAGCCGGGAGCGTTCCTCGTCGCGCAGCGAGTACAGATCCGTCCCCTCGACACGCACGTGTCCAGCCGTGGGCGTGAGGATCCCGGCGAGCATGGTCAGCAGGGTGCTCTTACCGCTCCCCGAGTGGCCGGAGATGACGGTCAGTTGCCTCTCATCCAGGCCGAAATCCATCGGGTGGACCGCGGTGAAGACCCGCTTTCCTCCGCGTGCCCTGGCGAACTCTTTCGACAGACCCGTTGCCTCGAGGATCATGTCACTCCCCTTCCTTCAGGGCCAGGCTGGCATCCATTGTTGTCACGTACCGCAGCGCTATCCACGAGGAGACGAGGGCGACGACGCCCACCGACGCGAGCGCCCCCAGCGCCAACGCCGCCAGCACTGACGCGGATGGGACGAGGAATCCGCCTCCCAGGCTTTGATCGACGAGGCCGGAGAAAGACACGAGGAGGACACCCGAGATGATGATGCCACCGATGCCTCCGAGGATGTTGACGCCGAGCGCCTCGCGGATGATGATGCCGGAGATCATGCGCCGGTGTGCACCCATGGCGACGAGGGTGGCAAATTCACGCTTGCGTTCGGCGACCATCAGGACGAACAACAGGGTGATCATGAGCAGGCCGACGCCCCACGCGACGCCGATGAGGACGGTGACCGTGTGCGACGTCGAGTCCAGCGATTGCGCGATGCCACTGACCATCCTCGTCGAGGTGGCGACCGCCACCCCTGGCACCTGCTGTTGGATCTGAGCGGCCACGGCCTCGGCGTCATACCCGTGCTTTACCTTGACCATGACCGAGGAGATAATGCGGTCCGTCTCAAGCGTCGAGTACTTGTTGAGGCCCTTGCGCAGCGAGGAGTCGATGACCTTCTTCGCGGTCTCGAAGTTCATATAGACGGCATTATCGAGGGTCGATCCGGTCGCATCAAACTGGCCGACGACCCGCAGCGTGTTGTCGAAAAGCTGGAAGTTGTTCGGGTCGTTGGCAAGCACGTTGGCTCCGACGATCACCTCGTCGTCTCCCAGTTGCGTGCGCCCCACCGCATCCCTCATCCACGGCTGGATCGTGAAGTCGGTGGCGGGATCGTAGGCGATCACCTGGTAGCGGCCCGAGCAGCAGCTCGCCCTCGCCGAGGCCAGGAAGAGCTGGGAGGATGCGGCCTCTACCCCGTCGACGGCGGCGACCTCATCACGAGTCGCCGCATCCATGTAGAAGTATGAGGGCTCGGCGCTCACAAGGAACGTCTGTGCGTCAAAATCGGTATCGGCCTCGGCGGGGGTGACCATGATGTCGGCTCCCAGGCGCGACTGGACCGTGCGCAGGCCGTGTTCGATCCCCTGGACGATAAGGGTCCCTCCGAAAATCGTCATCGTCATGAGCATGGAAAAGAGGACGAGGGTCCCCGTCCGCACGGGGTACCCGCGCAGGTTCATCCACGGAAGTCGCGAGCGCGACAGCATTGCGTCATTCCTCCTTGACCATCGTCCCTAGATCAGGACCGTTTTCTGTCCGCTGACCACGCGGCTGACCCGAGCGAGGGCGAGGCGCGTTCCCACGATCCCCACACAGGTGACTGCGGCTATCGATACACCGGCGAGGGGCAGTGACGTCCCGGGGTCGGTGAGGACCTCGAGGAGGCTTCCATCACCCACAACAGGCAGGGCAAGGGCTATCAGCGCCACGCCCGCGAGTGCACCCACCGCGTGGAGTAACGCGGATTCACCCAGCATGACGCGGTTGATGATGCCATGCGATGCCCCGATCGAACGCCAGACGGTGAGTTCGGGGCGTCGCTCGTTCATGAGACTCACCTGTACGACGACGAGAGCACCGAGCAGCACCAGCCAGATGGCGCCCAGTACACCGATCGCCAGCCCACGGTGCGATCGAATGCCCGAGGCAGTATCGACGAGGGCCTCGTTGCTGCGCACCGCGGTCACCTTGCGCACGTACAGGTTGATCCAGTTCGTCACGCTCTCAATAGTGTCACTGTCAGACGTACGTACGAGCGCCGCTGAGTAGTCGGCGTGCGGGTCAACGGTGGCGTCGATGTCTTTCCCCGCCACGCGGGCATCGGCGACGATGTCGGAGAGGGTATCCATGCTGACGAAGACGGCGTTATCCAGCTCCGAGCCAGTGGCGAGCAGATGCGCGTTAATCGGGTGCTCCTCGCCAAAGACTGAGAGGGTCTGCCCGTCCGCCCCGGGGACAGCACTACCGACCGCGACGCTCCCGCGGGGCAGGGACGCCCGCTCCCCCTCGCGCATCCAGGGACCCAGCACGAAGTCCGTCTCCGGCTCGAAGCCGACGATCCACCGCGTGGATCCGTCCTCCAGCGTCTCTGAGACGTACAGCTGGTGAGATACCGAAGCGATGTCCTCGTTCGAGGACAGGCGCGCCAGAGCGGAGCGCGGCTGGTGGCAGCCCACCGGGGTTCCGAGCATGAGCAGTCGGTTCTTGTCCACCTGATTCAGGCAGCTCGTCGGGTAGACGACGAGGTCAGCGCCGAGGCGTCGCTCGGCCAGGGATAATTCATTCCTCGCGGCAGTGACAAGAATGAACCCTCCAAAGACGCACGCCGCCTGCGCGAGCGCGAGAAAGAGGATGACGACGGACCGGAGGGGATGCGCGCGAATGTTCGCGACGGGAACACGGCGCAGGGACAGCGCGTTGTTCATCAGCTCCCCTCACCGGCCCTCGCGACGCTGATCCACAGGGCGGGTCGCACCCCGTACTGGAGATCGACGTTCGCTCCGCTGAGCGACGGCGTGCCCGAGGCATCGACGAATTGCGTGGCGAACCCGTACGTCCCGGGAGAACGCAGCCACCAGTCGGCGGTCCCATCCTCGGAAACGCTCAGGGGCCCCTCGGCGGCATGCTGGGTGGCAAGCGCTGCACCGATGTCGCTGCGCGCAGCCGCGGTATTCAGGTAGATAACGCTCTCGGTCTCGCTCAGCGCAAAGACGTGATCATCGGTAGCGGCACCACCACTCGCACCGGTGATGGACTGATCCGCGTTCTCGTTATGCACCGTCTCGATGAGGCCGCGCTGAACGGGGGTGAACGCCGCCTCGTAGAACTCGCCGTTCATCCAGGCGCGCAGGTCGGACTTTTCCCACGTGATTTCCTCGAACGGCACGTGGTGATACTGGCGGGCCTCCAGAACATCGGCGCTCAGCAGCAGGAGCTGGCCATCGATCTCATCGAGGACGATCCACCGAATCGGCTCAGCCCCATTGGACGTGTCGCCATCCTGCTCGTAGGAACCAAACTCGATCGTATCGCCCTTGGACACGCGGCGGTACGGCAGCGCCGGATCGGCATCAACGAGGGCCTGCGCGCGCTGCGCAGCATCGCTGTAGCGTCCCAACGAATGGAAGATCTCGTAGGCGCCCTGGGCATCCCCGGCCTCGTTGAGGGCGACGGCCTGACGGTAACGCATCGCGTTGCGCACGACCACCGTCAGCGCGAGAGCAAGAGAGAGCACAAGGAGAACCGCGCCAACACGCACGGTTTTCCGACGAAATAGGGCCCTCACGCCGCCATTGTCTCCCATCTGGGCGTCTCCGTCAGGCGGAGATCTTCGTATCCTTCTTGAAGGACGAGGCCAGCGCCCCAACACCACTGCCGGCAACCAGGACGCTCATGATGCGCACAAAAGGCTGGAAAACCGTGTGGCAGCGCATCGTCTTCATCATGCACAGCGGGCAGATGCCGCCGGGAATAAAGAAAACGACGACGCTGGCGATCACCGCGAGCGCGAGCAGGGCCAGGCGTACAGGCTTCTTCGTGACGAGGGCCGAGGCACCGTAGAGCGCGATGAGTCCAACGGCGCTGCCGGCCACCATATTCTGGCACTGATGGCAATGCATCCACGTACCGTCGGGCTTGGGCTCACACGCAGAAAAGACGGTCACCCCTCCGGCGAGCAGGAGCGCACTGAGGGCGGCAGGAACCAGGGGGATGATAACGTCCTTCTTTGCCACGGCATCCATTCCTTACAGACATACTCAGTGTTGACGAACTTTACTAAGGTATATTAAACCTTCATTTCAGGCATCGTCAACGATCGTTATCCCGTCCTTGATATACCAAGAAGAGACACGTCACCCCCGCCGAATAGTCGACGGGGGCGCACGGTTCAGAGCAGGCCAGCGGCGCACAGGGCGCGGCGCAGCGCCGACACCTCGTCATCGCTGATTCCGACCATCGGCAGGCGCACAGCCGGGCTATCGATGACACCCTGAAGCCACAGCGCATACTTCGCCATGACCGCTCCCTGCCCACCGCCCATGATGGCGTGCACGAGGGGCCGCAGCGAGTACGACAGCTCGCGGGCCTCCCACACCTGGTCGGAGTCAAGCAGCTCGATCATACGGCGGTAATGGGCAGAGGCCACGTGCGTCACCACCGAGATGAAGCCCGAGGCCCCACCCGTCATCCACGCGAAGTTCAGGCCGTCGTCGCCCGAGTAGTACTCCAAGCCCGTACGGTGCATGCGCTCCACACCGGTCTCCACGTCGCCCGTCGCATCCTTCACGCCCAGGATCCGGGGGTGTTGAGCGAGGATGTCAAGGGTCGCGTCAGAGAACGCGATGCCCGTACGACCCGGAATGTCGTAGAGCATGACGGGCAGGTCGGTCGCATCCGTCACGGCACGCACGTGCGCACGCAGCCCCTCCTGGGAGGGACGGTTGTAGTACGGGGACACAATCAGCAGACCGTCCGCCCCATGCTCCTGAGCGCCCTCGCCGATACGCACCGCGTGCGCCGTATCATTCGAGCACGCGCCGCACAGGATGAACGCCCGATCACCCACGGCCTCACGCACAGCGTCCGTCAGGTCATTCTTCTCCGGCTGGTGCGTCGTCGGCGACTCGCCCGTCGTACCCGACAGCAGGATCGTGTCACATCCCTCGTCCACCAGCTTGATCGCCAAGCGCTGCGCGGACGGCAGATCGATGTCTCCAGCGGGGGTCATCGGGGTGATCATGGCGGCCGCGAGGGAACCGAAGCGGCGAGGAGGAATGTTACTCATGCTCTCCATGATACGCAGGCCTGCCCACCGATGGACACAACCGACTCCGACATGGACAGACAGCACAGCAGCTCGCCCGCGCGGAATCGATCGCGCCGTAGGCCCTTAGTCGCGATCCGCCCACCACATGTGTTGCGTCAGCCCATCACCCAGCACGCGCACCGCACCGGAGGGCGCAAAACCCGCCGACGTGTAAAAACGCTGACGCTCCTCATCGTCAACGCCCACCCAGGCGCGCAGCTGGCCACTCGTCAAGTCAGCAACAGCCGCCAGCAGGCGCGACGCATGACCCGAGCGCCGGAAGTTCTTCTCCACCGTCAGCTCGTACACCTGCGTCGCGGCCACCGCGCCGTCGCCCGAGGTGGCTAAGTCGCCCGAGGCGGCCCCGGCCTCGTCGGGACCGGCAAGCGCAAAGCCCACGATCATGTTCCCGTGGAGGGCCACGAGAAGCGCGGAACCCGCGGGCCGCGGCGCACCGAGCGTCTCCTCCCACTGCGCGGCGAGCGTCTCAACCGTGATGCCCTGTGCACCCAACGCGCTCTCCCCCATGAGGGAACGCCACGCTTCGTACTGCAGCTGCGCGATCGCGGGGGCGTCGCCGCGCTGGGCGGGCCGCACAGAGCGGTCGGGACCGACGGTCGAACTCACAGGCCCATCACCTGATCGAGCCCGATCGTCAGGCCTGTGCGACCGATGACGCGGCGCACGCCCAGGAGGACGCCGGGCATAAAGGACACGCGGTCGAAGGAATCCGTACGAATCACCAGCTGTTCGCCCGCATTACCCAGCAGGATCTCCTCCGAGGCGGTCAGGCCGCGCAGGCGCACAGCATGGACAGGAACGCCGTCAACGCGGCCGCCACGACTGCCGAGCTCGTCGGTCTGCGTCGCGTCGGGCATCTCGCCCAGGCCAGCCTCGGCGCGGGCCTTCGCGATGCCGCGCGCGGTCGCCACCGCGGTGCCTGAGGGGGCGTCCACCTTGGCCGGGTGATGCATCTCGATAACCTCGGCGGACTCGAAGTAGGGAGCGGCCATCGCCGCGAATTTCATGGCCAGGACCGCACCCATCGCGAAGTTCGGGGCGATCAACACGGCGCGCTCGGCCGCCTCGGCATGTTCGCGCACACGCGCGTAGGACTCGTCCGTCCAGCCGGTCGTGCCCACGACGACGTCCACGCCCGCGTCGAGGAGGGCGTGCACGTTGGACTCGGTGACGCTGGGGATTGAGAAGTCGACGGCGACCTGCGCGCCGTTCATGCTCTGCGCGGTGATCTCATCTCCCGCGTCGAAGAGTGCAACAACCTCCATATCCGGGGTGCCCGTCACCGCCTGGACAACAGTCGAGCCCATTCGGCCCTTGGCTCCGGTCACTGCCACGCGAATCATTGCGCTCTCCTTTTGATGGTGATGTGTGTTTTCAGGGTATGCCCGCGGCGGCGAGGCCTCACGCGGACGGACAGGGGGTTTCTCACTCCCCCGTTTCTTACTTGGCAGGTAGGACGAGAGCCCGGCAATCCAGCTTGGTGACGAGGGACGCAGCCAACGCGCGCACGTCGCGGGCTTCGACCGCGTCGAACTCCGCGAGGGACTCATCGATGGGACGGTAGCGTCCGATGATCTCCGAGCGGCCCAATCGCATCATGCGCGACCAGTTGTCTTCCAGCCCCAGGACAACGCCGCCGCGCACCTGCCCACGCACACGCGTCATTTCCTCCTCGGTCGGGCCATCTGCCGCCAGCTGCTCCAGCTGTGCGCGCATGATGGCCTCGACCTCGTCGACCTTGTCGGGGCTGCAGCCCGCGTACATGCCGAAGGTGCCCGTATCTGAGTAGGCGACGTCGAAGGCGTAGGTCGTGTAGGCCAGGCCGCGCTTTTCACGCACCTCCTGGAAGAGGCGCGACGACATGGATCCACCCAGGACCGACAGCAGGACGCTCATGGTCGGGCCCGCCGGGTCCGTCGCCGACAGGCCCTCGCACCCAATGATGACGTGCGCCTGGGTGACGTCACGTCGGCGGGTAATGTCCTTGTCGTGGTCCGCAATCGGGCTCGGGGCCGTCGATCGACGAGGCCGGGGCGCGGCCGCGCTGCGCCCATCCCAGGGCGATCCGTCGAGCGCAGCCTGGACGCGCTCGCACACCGATTCGTGGTCGACGTTACCGGCGGCGGCCACAATGAGGGACGAGGGGCCGTAGTGAGCCTGGTAGTGCTCCCACACGTCTGCGCGCTCGACCTCGCGGATCGCCTGAGCCGTGCCGCCTACCGGGCGCCCGATCGGGCGTTCGCCGTGGACGGCCAGCTGGAAGGCATCGTGAACCGTATCGGTCGGCGAATCCTCCCCCATCGCCAGTTCGTCCAGGATGACGCCACGTTCCATCGAAAAGTCATCCTCATCCAGGCGGGAGTCCGTGACCATGTCGGTCAGGGTCTCGATCGCCATGTTCAGGTCGGCGTCGCGCACGCGCGCCCAGTAGGCGGTGTGCTCGCGCGCCGTCTCCGCGTTCGATTCGCCGCCGACGCTGTCGAAGGCGACCGCGATGTCCAGGGCGGTGCGCTTGTTCGTGCCCTTAAAGAGGAGGTGCTCGAGGAAGTGGGTCGAACCCGCTGTGCGCTCTCCCTCGTCGCGAGAGCCCACGGGCACCCACAGAGAGACTCCCGCGCTCTTCGTCGCCGGGATCATCTGGGTGAGAACGCGCGTTCCCGCTCCCAGGATCGTGCGATCAATGCGGGTATCGCCGTCCTCGATGGACAGACGCGCCTCGTTGAGCGGCAGCGGCTTGGGGGTCATTTTTCTCCTCTTGCATCCCCTGATCGGGGCTTGGCACGAAACGTACACAGTCTAGCCGCAAAAAGGCCGGTGGCCGGGCGGAGTACACACTCCGTCCCGGCCACCGGCACAATTCAGCTAGCGGGAGCTACTCACTCCTCGGAAGCGCCCTCTTCACGCTCGTCGTCACGGCGACGACGGGTGCGGGTGCGGGGGCGACGCTCGCGACGCTCGGAGCGATCACGACGCTCACGACGCTGCTCGGCCTGCTCACCCTCGGGAGCCTCAAGCTCGCCGGCCTCGCCGTCGATGACGGCGTGCAGGCTCAGCTTGCCGCGGTCGCCGATCTCAGCGATCTCGACCTCGACCTGCTGGCCGACCTGCAGGACGTCGTCCACGGAGTCGATGCGCTTGCCACCCACGAGGCGACGGACCTGCGAGATGTGCAGGAGGCCGTCCTTGCCGGGGGTCAGCGACACGAAGGCGCCGAACGACGTGGTCTTGACGACCGTGCCGACGAAGCGCTCGCCAACCTCAGGCATCTGCGGGTTCGCGATCTGGTTGACCATCGTGCGGGCAGCCTCGGCCGAGGCGCCGTCGGAGGAGGCGATGTAGACGGTGCCGTCGTCCTCGATGGTGACATCGGCGCCGGTCTCGTCCTGGATCTGGTTGATCATCTTGCCCTTGGGGCCAATGACCTCGCCGATCTTATCGACGGGGACCTTGACGGTGATGATACGAGGAGCGTTGGGGCTCATCTCGTCGGGGCCGTCAATCGCCTGGTTGATGAGGTCGAGGATCGCCAGGCGGGCATCGCGAGCCTGGGCCAGCGCGCCGCGCAGCACCTGGGAGTCGATACCGTCGAGCTTGGTGTCCAGCTGCAGGGCCGTGATGAAGTCGCGGGTACCGGCAACCTTGAAGTCCATGTCGCCGAAGCCGTCCTCGGCGCCCAGGATGTCGGTCAGGGTGACAGCCTTGAACTGGCCGTCGACCTCGCCCGTCATGAGGCCCATCGCGATGCCCGCGACGGGGGCGCGCAGCGGCACGCCGGCCTGGAGGAGAGACAGGGTCGAGGCGCAGACGGAGCCCATCGAGGAGGAGCCGTTGGAGCCCATGGTCTCGGAGACCTGACGGATCGCGTAGGGGAAGTCCTCACGCGACGGCAGGACGGGAACCAGAGCGCGCTCGGCCAGGTCGCCGTGGCCGATCTCGCGGCGCTTCGGGGAGCCGACGCGGCCGACCTCACCCGTGGAGAACGGGGGGAAGTTGTACTGGTGCATGTAGCGCTTGGAGTTAATGGGCGACAGGTTGTCGATCTGCTGCTCCATGCGCAGCATCGCCAGGGTGGTGATGCCCAGGATCTGGGTCTCACCGCGCTGGAAGAGGGCGGAGCCGTGCACGCGGGGCAGAACCTCAACCTCTGCGGACAGCGAACGGATCTGGCGCGGCGTACGGCCGTCCATGCGGATCTCTTCGCGCAGGGTGCGGTTACGGATCGTGGCCTTCTCGAGCGAACGGAACGCGGCCTTGAGGGCCTTCTCCGACTCGGGGAAGCGCTCGGCCAGGGCCCCAAGCATCTCTTCCTTGACGGCGTCAACGGCCTCATCGCGGGCGAGCTTGCCCTCGGTCAGCAGGGCCTGAGCGATCTTCTCGGCCGCGTACTCCTCGACCGCCGCGTACTCTTCGTCGGTGTAGTCCAGGAACAGCGGGAAGTCGGCGGTCTCCTTGGAAGCCTTTTCTGCGACCTTGATCTGAGCCTCGCACAGCGCCTTGATGAAGGGCTTGGCGGCCTCAAGGCCGTCGGCCACGACATCTTCGGTGGGCGCGGTGGCGCCGGCCTGAATGAGCTCCCACTCATTCTTGCCGCCGCCGGCCTCAACCATCATGATCGCGACGTCTTCAGAGCCGTCTTCCTTGGTGACGATACGGCCCGCGACAACGATGTTGAACACGGAACGCTCGAGCTCGCTCCAACGCGGGAACGCGACCCACTGGTCGTCGATGAGCGCCAGGCGGGTGCCGCCGATCGGGCCCGTGAAGGGCAGACCGGCGATCTGGGTGGACATGGACGCGGCGTTGATCGCCAGAACGTCGTAGGCGTCGTCCGGATCGATCGTCAGGACGGTTTCGACGACCTGAACCTCGTTGCGCAGGCCCTTGACGAAGCCGGGGCGCAGCGGGCGGTCGATGAGACGGGCGGCCAGGATGGCCTCGGTGCCCGCGCGGCCTTCGCGGCGGAAGAAGGAACCGGGGATGCGACCCGCGGCGTACTGACGCTCCTCCACGTCGACGGTCAGCGGGAAGAAGTCGAACTGGTCCTTCGGGTTCTTGCCCACCGTGGTGGCGGACAGAACGGTGGTGGAATCGTCCAGGTAGGCCAGGGCGGAACCTGCAGCCTGCTTGGCGAGACGGCCGGTTTCGAAGCGCACGACGCGCTTGCCGAAACGGCCGTTATCGATAATCGCCTCTGCGGCGATGATGTCGGAGCCTTCCATCATGGGGCGTTTCTCCTTGGTTTGTTGGTGTCGCGCTCCACTTCGGCCTTCGATCGAAGCCCACGGATAAACGCTCCGTAGGCCACTGTCGAAAACCGGCGGCTTTCGCGCGAAATATAACGGTTTGCCCGAGGCGGGCGTGTGAAAACCGGCCCGTCTCCGCTACGGGAGGCGGGCCGGCCCAAAATCAGCGGCGCAGGCCGAGACGCTCGATGAGCGAGCGGTAACGCTCGATGTCGATGTCAGCCAGGTAACCCAGCAGGCGGCGACGACGGCCGACCAGCAGCAGCAGGCCACGACGGGAGTGGTGGTCGTGCGTGTGGGTCTTGAAGTGCTCGGTCAGATCCTTGATGCGACGGGTCAGCAGCGCGATCTGCACCTCGGGGGAACCGGTGTCGCCCTCGTGGGTAGCGTACTCGGCGATGATCTGGTCCTTGACGTCCTTGCTCAGCGGCACAGGCTTCTCCTTTGTATTCGTTGCGCGGGGCATCCGGGCTTTTCCCGGGTGCTGACAGTCCGCGGCCGGTGTACGGCCTTTCTACAGTAGCACGCCACTCGCTTTAACCCCACAATGAGCGACCAAGCTAACGATTCCGCTCCTCAACGAGGAGGCTTCCCTCCCCCCATCCACCGCTCCGGGGCCTCGCGCCGGGTGGATATTCACCCAGCTCGTCTGCCGCGCGGGGCCTATCGTGCGGTCACGGAGTCCGGGTCGACGCGCCCAGCGACACCGATGCCGAGGATGGATGCGGTCTGACGCAGGTCATCGTCCATCTGGGTCAGCAGCCCGTCGAGGGAGTCGAAGGACATCATCGGGCGGATGCGCGACACAAACGTGACGGCGATGCGTTCACCGTAGAGGTTCAGGTCCGAGCGTCCCAGGACGTGGGCTTCAACGGTGCGTTCCTCACCGTTGAACTGGGGATTGGTGCCCACAGAGATGGCGGCAGGCAGGAACTCAGCGGACTGTGTGCCCGGCACGGCGCGAACAACCCAACCGGCGTAGACGCCGTCGGCTGGAATGACGCCTTCGACGTCTTCGGAGAGGTTCGCGGTCGGGAAGCCGAGGGTGCGGCCACGCTTGAAACCGTGGCAGACGGTCCCACGGATGCGGTGCAGGTGCCCGAGGACGCGAGCAGCACCGGACACGTCTCCAGCCGCCAGGAGCTCACGTACCCACGAGGAGGACCAGCGCCGACCTTCGGGGGCCTCGATGTCGGTGACGGTGATGACGCCAAATCCGTAGCGGCTCCCCAGCTCGCGCAGCGTGTCGATCGTTCCGGCGTTGCCGCGTCCGAAGCGGAAGTCTTCGCCGACGACGACCTCGCGCGCGCCGCAACGCTCCACCAGGTACTCGTAGACGAATTCCTCGGGTTCGAGGCTGTAGACACTCGCGTCATAGCGCGCGACGAGCGTCGCGTCCAGGCCGGCCGCGGCCATCGCGTCGAGGCGGTCACGCAGTGGGGAAATGAGCTGGAGGCCCACTTCGGGCTTGTGCACCTGAATGGGATGCGGGTCGAAGGTGATGGCCACCGCGTCGACTCCGAGCTTGTGGGCGCGCTCAATACACGTGGAGACGACCTTCTTGTGTCCGTTGTGCATACCGTCGAAGTTACCGATGGTCACGACACTGGCCTCGTTGCCGGGGATGTCAGAGAGGGAATACCAGACGTTCATGAGTCTCTTTCTAGAAAACCAGGACAGTACGCAGGCGCGCCTCGTCAATGCGAAGCAGACCCGGGACGGTGCCGTCCGGCGCGATCGCAGCGATCGGTGACGCTTCCTCCTCGGACGAGCCGTCCGGGCGATAGTCGACCTCGGTCGCCCACTGCGCCAGTTCACCGCGCGAACGCCGAGGGGCCTGACCATGAGCGAACGCTCCGGCCTCGGCCTCTGTCAGGAGGAGAGTGGGGAACATGGTGCGCGCGGCCTCCCCCAGGGGGATCAGGGGCAGGATCGGTTCCGCCTCCGGCTCTCCTTCCGGGGTGGCTGCCTTGACGGCGGCGCTCAGCTCGTCGAGCGTCATTGCCGACTCCGCCGTCACGTCTCCCACTCGTGTGCGGCGCAGCGCGGTCAGGTGGGCGCCCACGCCGAGGGCCTCGCCCGCGTCACGCGCGAGAGCACGTACGTAGGTGCCCGAGGAGCACTCGACGACGACGTCGACATCGACCACGCGAACGGGACCGGAGAGAACCTGTCCGTCGGGTGCATTGTCAGCGTCAGCCTCCTCCAGCACGCACTCGACGGTGCGAGGCGGCGCGAGGACCTCCAGGCGCGAAATGCGCACCGGGCGAGCCGCCAGCTCGACATCTTCGCCGGCGCGAGCGAGTGCGTAGGCACGCTTTCCATTCACCTTGATCGCCGAGACGGTGGACGGGACCTGCATGATGTCGCCGCGCAACGGCGCGAGAGCAGCCTCGAGCTGCTCCTCACTCAGCGATGCACAGCCCACCGCAGCGGTAGCAAATCCTTCGGCATCATCCGTGTTGGTGGCGACGCCGAAGCGGATCGTCGCCCGATATTCCTTCGAATGACCGCTCACCCAGG
>JAHYYD010000109.1 GCA_019425105.1 Actinomycetota bacterium | reverse complement strand
CGCAGCAGCTGCTTGGGCGTGAACGCGATGAGCGGCTTGCGCGGGCGCTTGTAGGCCTGCGTGCGCAGCATGTGGAAGTGGTTCGCGGGCGTGGAGGGCTGAACGATCCACATGTTGTCCTGGGCGGCCAGCTGCAGGTAGCGCTCGATGCGCGCACTCGAGTGGTCGGGTCCCTGTCCCTCGTAGCCGTGGGGCAGGAGCATGACGAGCGAGGAACGCTGGCCCCACTTCTGCTCGGCCGAGCACACGAACTCGTCGATGACGGTCTGCGCGCCGTTCGCGAAGTCGCCGAACTGCGCCTCCCAGATCGTCAGGGTCTCGGGGCTCTCCAGCGAGTAGCCGTAGTCGAAGGCCAGCACGCCGTACTCGCTCAGCGGGGAGTTCCACACGTCGAAGCGCGCCTGATTCTCGGTGAGGAAGCGCAGCGGGGTGAACTCCCGGCCATCGTTCGCGTCGTGTAGGATCGCGTGACGCTGCACGAAGGTTGCGCGGCCCACGTCCTCACCGGACAGGCGCACGCCGGTGCCTTCCATGAGGAGCGTGCCGAAGGCCAGGAGCTCCGCGAAGCCCCAGTCGATGGGCTTGTTACCCAGCGCCATCTCGAGGCGGCGCTCGCACAGCTGGCGCAGCTTCGGGTGGGGCTCGAAACCCTCGGGGAAGCGCGTGTGCGCGCGGCCGATGCGGCGCAGCTGCTCGGCGGGGGCCGCCGACGTCCAACCGATCATCATGCCGATGCCGGGCATCTGGGATTCCGGCATGGTCCATTCCTCGTCGGGGGATTCCCCGGCCTCGCCGACGCCGACGGTGAGCGCGGGGTCGTGCGTGCGGCTGCCCGGGTTGATCTCGGACACGGAAGAAGCACCGCCCGCGCGGGTCTCGTCAAGGATGCGCCCGAGTTCCGCCTCGTACTGGGTGATCGACTGGCGGGCCTCGTCCTCGGTGAGCTGACCGCGACCCACGAGGCCGCGGATGTACACGGCGCGCGTGGAGGGGATGCGGTCGATGAGGGAGTACATGACGGGCTGGGTCATCGACGGGTCGTCGCCCTCGTTGTGACCGCGACGGCGGTAGCACACCATGTCGATGATGACGTCCTTGTGGAAGGCGTTGCGGTATTCGAAGGCCAGGTGTGCGCAGCGGATGACGGCCTCGGGGTCGTCCGCGTTCACGTGCAGGATCGGGACCTGCAGGCCCTTGGCCAGGTCAGTCGCGTATCCGGTCGAGCGGCCCTGCGTCGGGCCGGTCGTGAAGCCGATCTGGTTGTTGACGATGATGTGGATCGTGCCGCCGGTCTTGTAGCCCTCAAGCTGGGAGAGGTTGAGGGTCTCCTGGACGACGCCCTGGCCGATGAAGGCCGCGTCGCCGTGGATGAGGATCGGGATGATCGGCAGGTCGGGGTCTCCCAGGTGCTCCTGCTTGGCGCGCACGATGCCCTCCAGGACACCGTCGGCGGCCTCCAGGTGTGAGGGATTGGCGCCCATGTAGACCTTGGTGGCTAGGCCGTCGTCAAGGGAGTAGACGCCCCACGTGCCCAGGTGGTACTTGACGTCGCCCGAACCCTGGACGGAGTTAGGCATGTAGTTGCCTTCGAACTCGTCGAAGATCTGCGCGTAGGACTTGCCCGCGATGTTGGCGAGCACGTTGAGGCGGCCGCGGTGCGCCATGCCAATGGCGACCTCGTGGATGCCGGTGCGCGCCGAGTCGGCCAGGATGTGGTCGAGCAGCGGGATCAGGGACTCGCCGCCCTCGAGCGAGAAGCGCTTTTGGCCCATGAACTTGGTCTGCAGGAACTCCTCGAAGGCCTCGGCGCGGATGAGGGTGCCCAGGATGTGGCGCTGCGCGTCGGGGGAGAGGGCCTCGTAGGGGCGCTCGATGCGCTTTTGGACCCAGGCGCGCTGCTCGGGGTCCTGAATGTGCATGTATTCGATGCCGACCGTGCGCGTGTAGGTGTCGTGCAGGCGCGTGAGAATGTCGCGCAGCAGCATCTGGTCGGAGCCGCCGAAACCGCCCGTGGGGAAGGGACGATCCAGGTCCCACACGCTCAGGCCGTAGGAGGAAATATCGAGGTCGGGGTGGCGACGCACGCGGTAGGCCAGCGGGTCTGTGTCTGCGGCGAGGTGTCCGCGCGAACGGTAGGCGTGGATGAGCTCCGCGATGCGCGCGGGCTTGCCCTTCTCGTGGTTCGGGTCGTAGTCGTAGTCCGCTTCCCACGCGTAGGGGCGCGCGGGTACGTGCATCGAGGTGAAGACGCGCTCGTAGAAGCCGTCGCGGCCCGAGAGCTTGGCGTCCACGAGTGCCAGGAGGCGGCCCGACGCCGCGCCCTGGATGATGCGGTGATCGTAGGTGGAGGAGAAGAACATCGTCTTGCCGATGCCGAGGGCGGCCAGGCGCTTGGGGGAGACGCCGCGGTATTCCGCCGGGTAGTCGGTGGCGCCCACGCCGATGATGAGGCCCTGGCCGACCATGAGGCGCGGCACGGAGGTGGTGGTGCCCAGCGTGCCCGGGTTCGTCAGGGTGACGGACGCACCCTGGAAGTCTGCGGTCGTCAGCGTCGCTGTGCGGGCGCGCGCAACGAGGTCCTGGTAGGCGTCGACGAACTCGGCGAAGGTGAGGGTGTCGGCGTCGTGGATGACGGGGACCTTCAGGGAGTGGTTGCCCTGCGCGTCGGCCACGTCGATGGCCAGGCCGAAGCCGATGTGCGCGAGCTGCTCGACGGCGGGCTTGCCGCCCTCGATCGTGTAGCGCACGTTGAGGTCGGGCATCTCGCACAGCGCCTCCACCAGGGCGTAGCCGATGAGGTGCGTGAAGGAGACCTTGCCGCCGATGGTGCGCGCCAGGTGCGCGTTGATGAGGGCACGGTTTTCGATGAGGAGCTTGGCCGGGATCTGGCGCTGGGAGGTGGCCGTGGGGATGGAGAGCGAGGCCTCCATGTGCTTGGCGGTCGCGCGCGCCGCGGACTTGAGGATGTGGAGCTCATCCTGCGAGGGGGCACCCTGGAAAAGGGTGAAGGCTGCGCGCCCGTGCTGCTGGCGCGTGTAGGGGCTGGTGGCCTCCGCGACGGCGGCGGGCGGTGCGGGCGGCAGGTCCGAGCGCGTCACGGAGACGACATGGGCGTCCGGCTGGCGCGAGGCCTCGGGGGCGTCGTCCTCAATGTCGAGGGTGGGCGGCGTGACCGATGCGGGAATCGCGTGATCAGTGGGGGCCGAGGCCGACTCGAGTGTGGGTGTGCCCTCGGGGATGGCGGGACGCTTGGCTCGCAGCTGCGGGGGAGCGGACTCAGTGGAGAAATAGGCTCGCCAGGAGGGATCCAGGAGCTGGGGATCGCGCTCGTAGAGGTCTCGCATCTTCGCGATGTACCACTGGGGATCGGGCTGAGAAGCGGTGGGAGTGGGCACGTATTCCTCCGTAAGTGTCGCGCCGCGCGCATGGGCAAAATCCCGTGCGGCCATACCTCAATAATTCTACCGCCGCGTGACCGTCTTCACGAAACCTGGTATGCCTTTGGCGTGTACTTCAAGGGTCTTTGGTCCGTTGGAGAATGATTGTTGGCACATGCGCCGCGGTGTGTGGAAATGCGCGCTGGGGGAGAGGGGCTGGGACGCTAGACTGGAACCATCATGGACTGCGACACTGTCGGCTGTACTGCCGCTCTTTCTCACCCCTTGCCCGCGCGTCTGCCCGCGACCAGCCCCGCCCTCGTGGAGGGGGATGCGCGATGATCACAGCGCTCATGCTTGTGCTTGGCATCGTCTTGACCGCCGGCACCTTCGTCTTCGTGTCCGCCGAGTTTTCCCTCGTCGCGGTCGACCAGGCCGTCCTCGAGAAGAAAGCGGAGGAGGGGGATCGCGGCGCCGCATCCGTCCTGCGGGCCACCCGGACTCTTTCCACTCAGCTGTCGGGCGCCCAGGTGGGCATTACGCTGACCACGATCCTGCTCGGCTACACGACGCAGAGCGCTCTGGCTGAGCTGCTGGAGGACCTGCTCGGATCGGTCGGCCTCGCGTGGGGCCTGGCGACCGGCATCGCGGCATTCGTGGCTGCCGCGTTCATCAACGTTTTCTCGATGCTCTTCGGTGAGCTCGTCCCCAAGAACCTCGCCCTGGCCCATCCGCTGGCCACGGCCGTACGTGTCGTTCCCTTCCAGATGGTCTTCACGGTGATCGCCCGACCCATCATCTGGGTGCTGGGTGGCACGGCAAACTGGGTGCTCTCCCGCATGGGTATCGAGCCGCAGGAGGAAATCTCGTCGGCGCGCTCGGCTTCCGAGCTGGCGGCCCTCGTCGAGCACTCCGTCGAAGAGGGGACCTTCGACATGTCCACGGCCGACCTCTTCGTCAACACGATCCGCATGTCCACCCTGAGCGCCGCCGACGTCATGACGGACCGCGGCCGCCTGCACACCCTCAGCGAAGGCGACAGCGCCCAGGACGTGCTCGACCTGGCCCACGAAACCGGGCACTCCCGATTCCCCGTGATCGGCGATGACTCCGACGACATCCTCGGCCTGGTGTCCCTGCGCCGCGCGGTCGCCGTACCCGCCGAGCGGCGCGCCGAGGTCCCCGTCGTGTCGTCGTCGCTCATGACGGACGCGCCTTCGGTTCCCGAGACCGCGCCGATCGGCCCCCTCATGGTGCAGCTGCGCGACGAAGGCCTGCAAATGGCCGTCGTCGTCGACGAGTACGGTGGCGTGTCCGGCATCGTCACCCTCGAGGACGTCGTCGAAGAGATCGTCGGCGAGGTCTCCGACGAGCACGACCAGCGTCGCCTCGGTATCCGCCCGCGCCCCGACGGCACGTTCCTCGTGCCCGGCACGCTGCGCCCCGATGAGCTCGCGCGCCGCACCGACATCAACCTGCCCGAGGACGGCCCCTACGACACGATCGGCGGCCTCGTCATGAATGAGCTGGGTGAAATCCCCTGCGTCGGCTCGCGCGTGAGCGTCGATGGTATCGGCATCGAGGTCACCCAGATGCAGGGCAGGCGCGTTGCCCAGGTGGCGATCACGCCCGCGGCCTCCGAGGATACCGATGAGGAGGTGTCCCTGTGAGCGTCGGGGTTGGTCTCGCTATCACCGTGGCCCTGCTGGCCGTCAACGCGTTCTTCGTGGCCGGCGAGTTCGCCGTCACCTCGACGCGTCGCTCGCAGGTCGAGCCTCTCGCGGACGAGGGGGTGCGCGGAGCCGGCGCTGCTCTCTTCGCCCTGCGGCACGTCTCCCTCATGCTGGCGATCTGCCAGCTGGGTGTGACGGTCGCGTCCACGACCCTGGGCGTCGTCGCTGAGCCCGCGATCGCGCACCTCGTCGAGTCGCCGCTTGAGCGCCTGGGCGCGCCCGAGGCGACCAGCCACGTCGTCGGATTTGCGGCGGCCCTCGTCATCGTCCTCTTCTGCCATGTCGTGTTCGGCGAGATGGTCCCCAAAAACGTCTCGATTGCCGCCCCCGTGCGGATGCTGCTGGTCCTGGCCCCCGTCCTCGTGCGCCTGGGCCACGTCCTGCGTCCGATCATCGAGGCCATGGATCACTTCGCGAACTGGTTTGTGCGCATGGCGGGCTACGAGCCGCGCTCGGAAATCTCGGCCACCTACACGGTCGAGGAGGTGGCCTCGATCGTCGTCGCTTCGCAGGCCGAAGGCGTGCTGACAGATGAGCTGGGTCTGCTCAGTGGCACCCTGGAGTTCTCCGAGGAAACCGCTGGGACCGCGATGGTTCCCCTCGACAAGCTCGTCGTGCTGCCGCAAGGGGCTACCCCCGCCGACGTCGAGGAGCAGGTCGCCCACACGGGCTATTCGCGCTTCCCGATCGCTGGGGACGACGGCTCCATCGTCGGCTACGTTCACCTCAAAGATGTCCTGTACGCCACCGGGGAGGATCGCGAGCAGCCGATCACGCCGTGGCGCATCCGTCGCCTCGAGGCCGTGTCCTCCGGCGACCAGGTCGAGGATGCGCTGCGCCACATGCAGCGCACCGGCGTCCACTGCGCTCTCGTGCGCGACGCGGGCGTCGTCGTCGGCATCCTCTTCCTCGAAGACATCCTCGAGCTGCTGGTCGGCGAAGTCCGAGATGCTCTCCAGCGCCCGTGACGCGGCGCGATCAGCAAGGTACATTAGATCGAGGCCCGCAAGCGACGAACACAGATGAGGGGGAGAGCGTGAGCGACATCGAATGCCCGCTGCCGAAGCGGTCACAGCTGCGCGCCGCGCGCTCCGAGCGCGGCGAGGACTCCCAGGAGACCCCGATCACCGCGGCGATTCCGCTCGACCTGGATCCCGCTGCGCCGCCGCCCCCTCGCGCCGCGGCCACGCCTGACGAGGCCGCACCCGGCGAGGCTGCCCCGGCCTCGCCCGTGGCCGTTCCCGAGAGCGCGGGCGAACCCGAAAACCGGACCGAGCCTGAGGACCGGGCCGAACCCGAGAGTGAGGCTGAACCCGGGAGCGAGGCCCCGGCCTCGTCCGCTGGCCGACGCCGAGACGTCCACCCCGTGGGCTACGTGCTGCGCGCCCTCCTCGTCCTGGGCCTGGCGGGCACGACGATCGCGGTGCCCATGACGGGACGCGTCGGCTCCGACTCGTCTTTGACCGTGCCCGCGCGCGCTTTCGGCACCTCGGTGGGCGGGCCCAGCTGGGCCGTGTCCTCCGCGCTGCCCCAGGCGACCGCCCTGGACGGCACCCTCACCGCGAACTCCCGCGCCAAGGCGAAGGCCCCCGTGTCCATCACCGGCTGCGCGTCGGGCAACGGCGCGGACGGCAACCGCAACGTGCGCGTCGTCGCCGACACGATCTACTGGCCGCTGCCGGAGGGGTCCTACACGATCACGTCGCCCTTCACGATGCGTATTTCGCCCGTCTCCGGCCAGCTCCTGGCCCACGAGGGTATCGACATGGCGGCCCCGCTCGACACCCCCATCACCGCTGTCTACGGCGGCGTCGTCGAAGAGGTCGCGGAGAACTCGCGCTCGGGCGCCTACGTGCAGATCAAGCACACGAAGT
>JAHYYD010000108.1 GCA_019425105.1 Actinomycetota bacterium | reverse complement strand
TAAGTGCCATGCCAACGATGTCGACGCCCGTGTAGGAGGTACCCATGACGAGGGCGGAAAAGGCGGTTGCGGCGATGGGCTCGAGGCTCCCGATGAGCGACGCCCTGACGGGGCCGATGCGACCCACGCCCCACAGGTAGGCGGTGAAGGCGACGGTGGTACCGAGGACGACGGTGATGAACATGGCGAGCACGACGTCGAGCGTCCAGGTGATGTCGAATCGCCACACTCGACCGACCAGGCCGACGCACGCACCCGCGATCAGCAGGCCGTATGCCACGACGACGTTCGCACCGTAGGCCGCAATGAGCCGAGCGGGAAGCAGCGTGTATGTCGCGAGCGTGAGCGCAGCAACGGCTCCCCAGGCGAGGGCAGTGGGTGTAATGACGAGGGAGTCCAGCACCCCGTGCGTGCACAGCAGGAAGGTACCGCTCACGGCGAGGACGATGGCGATGACCTCGCAGGCCCTGGGCCATCGACCGTGGGTCAGGCACACCCAGACGACGATGAGGATGAGTCCCAGGTATTCCAGGATGGTGCCCGTGCCCGCGTTCGAGGCGCGGATCACCCCCATGTAGGTGATCTGGCAGGCCGCCAGGCCGAAGACCGCGTAGATCGCCAGGTCTCGCCAGTTGCGCGGCGCACGGATCAGATCACGATGACGGGCCGAGACGCCGCACGAACGAAGGAGAACGTAGGCCAGGGTGAGGACCCCACCGATGGACATACGCAAGAAGCTGATGAGAGTGAGCTCGATGCCATGGCGGCTCATGAGGTACTCGGCGGAGACACCGGAGGCACCCCAACACAAGGCAGCCACGACGGTCACGAGATACCCAAGAGCGTTGCGCATGGCGTCCTTCTACTGTGCCCCCGAGACGATTCGAACGTCCGACACCCGCTTTAGGAGAGCGGTGCTCTATCCCCTGAGCTACGAGGGCGTGACAAGTTGTCCGCGCCCACTGTAGCAAAGTGCGCGCGGCGTTGCCCCCTCACCGGCCGCGTACACCGGTGCAGCGGGCCGTGGCTCGCCAATAAAACGAACGAGGCCGGGGCATCCACGCGCGGTCCCCGGCCTCGTGCCGACGTGGGGTTAGCGGCGCTCCCACTCGGTGTGCACCGCGGTTGTCCCTTCTCCCAGGTGGGCGGAGGGAACGATCATGACCGGGCAGGTCGAGTGTCCAAGTACCGTCTGGGAGGTCGAGCCGAGGAGTACCCCGGCGAGGCCTCCGCGCCCGCGTGTGCCGACGACGACGAGGTCGACGGCGGTCGAGAATTCGATGAGCAGGGACGCCGCGGAGCCATCGAGGGCGTGGCGTGCGACGTGCACGTCCTTGCCATCGAGAGCAGCCGTGATGGCCGCATCCATGCCCTCGCGTACCTGCGCGAGGAGGGCGGAGTGGTCGACGCCGGTAGGCGTCCACGTCATGACGGAGGGGCCGACCGCGATCGGGACGGCAGACACGGCTGTCACGCGCGCGTCCCACAGGTCCGCCTCGCCAATCGCGCGCTTGAGGGCGCACGACGGCTGGTCGGTGCCGTCCACGCCGACGACAATGCGCTCGACGGGCGTGAAGTTCTTGCCCGAGGTGTGGCGCGGGACGACGACAACGGGGCACTTGGAGTGCGCGGGGAGGGCCGAGGAGACGGTGCCGAGCAGGCGATCAGCGAATCCACCGCCGCCGCGGGAACCGACGACGATCATGTCGACCTCGGCGGAGAAGTCGATGAGGACGCCGGCCGGATCTCCCGGTTCGGTCGAGCCGGACACATGCGTGGCGCCGTGCTCACGTGCCACGGCCTTGGCTTCCTCGACGACCTGTTCAGCCCCTGCTTTCAAGGCCTCGTCGTCGAGCACGGCGTAACCGCCGTCCAGGGCGGCGGCTGAGTAGGAGGCCAGCGCGTATGTGCACAGGCAATGAATGCGCGCTCCGGTGCGCGCGCCGCGATCAGCGGCCCAGGTGACGGCGGCAAGGCTCTCCGTCGAGCCATCGACACCGACCAGAATGACTTCGGTAGAACTCATGGTGTCCTCCTCGTGGTGGCAGTCACTTATATTGTGCCGCATTTTGACAGCCAGCGAAAGCCCAACCTGCCTCGACGCACTGATCCCCGCAGCCCATGCGGGCTGCGGGGATCACCAGCTGTCTATCGCAGGCTCAGTAGCGCACGTAGGTGGCGCCAGCGCGAACCGGCGAGATCTGGGAGAGACGACCGGGCACCGTCGCCTCGACCATCTGGCCGCCGCCGATGTAGATGGCGACGTGGCCGGGGTAGGACACGATGTCGCCGGGCTGCGGGTCAGAGACGATGGTACCACCGGCGGCCTGGGCGGACGAGGAGTGCGGCAGGTTGATGCCGGCAGCCCCGTACGCGTACTTGACCAGGCCGGAGCAGTCGAGGCCCGCGAGGGACTCGCCACCGTAGACGTAGGGGATGCCGGTCAGGCCCAGGGCGACTGACACGATATCCGAACCCGAGGCGTTCACGGCGGCCTGACGAGCGGAGATATCGCCCGAGGTGGCGTCGGAACGGGACTCCGAACGGGAAGCAGCGGAATCGGACGACTGCTCAGTCGCGGTGGTAGCAGCCGGTGCCGGTGCGGGAGCCTCGGCAGTGGCGGACGCGGCCGCGTCCTCCTCGGCGGTCCATGCGATGTCGGGAACCTCAACCGTGGTCACAGCATCGACCGCGACGGTCGTGGTGTTCAGGTCCGCGCTCTGCGGCTCAGACTGAGGGGTCGCCGGGGCGGCGTTCGCAACGCCAGCGGCGATCGCGGTCAGCGCAACACCGGCTGCCGACGCGAAGGCGATCGGACGAGCTGCGGTGGAGGCGTTGAGACCCTCGACCATGGTGTCGGTCAGCGGGCGACGTGCCAGGCGGTGACGCGGAGCAGGCTTAGAAGTCTTCACTCATGTTCTCCCTGTTTCCCTGCGAGGTTAGCTGTCGGGTTCGGACGGGAAGTCCGGCTCGGCTGGCGAGCTTCACCCCTAGGCTCCGAGGAGCCGCGGTTGGGTTCCCCGCGTGAGACGAAATTTCCGCTCTATCCGTCGTCTCACTTCGGGTGCCGGATAGGCGGGTGGTCTGATGACCGGTATTCACTATAGCCTGACCAACCGGCCAATGTCACGTTCTGGTAACAGTGACCCTCCTCATCGTTACCATTCCGTGACATTTGCGTCCCGCAATCTCAGGAAAAACCCCGCCCCCTCACACGTTTCGCGATTCGGGACACACCCCGTAGACGACAAAAGCCGGGGCTTATCGCCCCGGCCTCGTCAACGAAGAGCGCTCACTCACCGCGTACGAAGAGATGAGCCGCCAACGCCATCGGCATCGTCAGGTAGCCGCGGACGTTCCCGGCCTCGTCGAGGGCCGCGACGCGCACGACGTCGCCGTGCGCCGACAGCTCCACGCGAGCGCCAGGACGCAGACCCAGCTCATCGAAGGAGGCCAGCAGTTCCGCGTCCGCCTGGATCGGCTCGCCGATGCGCGCCAGCGTGAGGACGCCGACCTCGAGCGAACGAACCGCCAGTTCGGCGGAATAAGCACCCTCCTGCTGCTCACAGCCAGGCATCGGATTGCCGTAGGGGTCCACGGACGTGTTGCTCAGCAGCTCCTGCAGGCGCGCCTCGACGGCATCGCTCATCACGTGCTCCCAGCGGCAGGCCTCGTCGTGAACCTGGACCCAGTCCATGCCAATCACGTCGAGGAGGAGACGCTCGGCCAGGCGATGCTTGCGCAGCACCTCGGTGGCGTGTGCGCGGCCAGCCTCAGTCAGTTCGAGGCGGCGGTCCCCCATCACATGCAGGAGCCCGTCGCGCTCCATGCGCGCGACCGTCTGCGAGACCGTCGGGCCGGAGTGCCCCAGGCGGTCGACGATGCGCGCACGCAGGGGGGTGACCCCGTCCTCCTCGAGTTCGAGGATGGTCTTGAGATACATCTCAGTGGTGTCGATCAGGTCTGCCATGACGCCCTCCTTTATCAGGCATGTAATAAACACACAATAGGGTCACCTTCGTTTGCGCACGTGGAACGACGCGTTGATGCGGAAAAACAGGCGTGTCGACGTGTGGATGCTCACGATAATTCGATTAATGAACGTGATGGAAATACCTCGCTTCAGGGGACTAGGCTGTCGTCATGGTGGCTTTTCCCGACATCCCCCAGGCCCTCCTTCCCTCCGACGGACGCTTCGGCTGCGGCCCTTCCAAGGTGCGCAGCTCACAGATCGAGGCGCTCTCCTCCCCGCTCCTGATGGGCACTTCGCACCGCGCCATGCCCGTGCGAGACGTCGTCGCCTCGCTCAAGGACGGCCTGCGCACGCTCCTCGCGGTCCCCGACGACTACGAGGTGGTCCTGGGTAACGGCGGCGCCTCCGCGTTCTGGGACGCAGCCTGCGCCTGCCTGATCTCCTCGCGCGCAGCCTTCGGCTCCTGGGGTGCATTCGGCGCGAAGTTCGCCACCGAAGCCACCCGCGCGCCGCACCTGAGCGATCCGCTCATCGACGAGGCCGCCTTTGGTTCGCTCGCTACCGTGACCCCGCGCGATGACGTCGACACCTACGCCTACCCCCACAACGAGACCTCCACCGGCGTCGCCTCCCCCGTCTACCGCGTCGAGGCCCCGGGGGCACTCACCCTCGTGGACGGCACGTCGATCGCCGGTGCCGCGCCCGTCGACCTCACGCAGGTTGATGCCTACTACTTTTCTCTTCAGAAGGCTCTCGGCTCGGACGGCGGCCTGTGGGTCGCCATCCTCTCCCCCGCCGCCATCGAGCGAGCACATCGCCTCGAGGAGGGATCGGACGGGCGCTGGGTCCCCCAGTTCCTATCGCTCACCGCGGCGGTACAGAACTCGCGCAAGGACCAGACCCTCAACACGCCCGCGCTCGCGACGATCATCATGGCGGATGCCCAGGTGCGCTGGCTCCTCGGCCGCGGCGGCATGAGCGCCGTGAGCGCCCACTGCGCCCAGGCCTCGTCCCTCATCTACGACTGGGCCAAGGCGAACCTGGCTGCGCGTCCCTTCGTGGAGAACCCGGCGTGGCGTTCCCCCGTGACCGCCACGATCGAGATCGACGAGGCCGTGAGCGCGGCCGAGCTGGCCGCACACCTGCGCGCGCGAGGGATCGTCGACATCGGTGCCTACCGCGGCGTCGGCGCCAACCAGCTGCGCATCGGCACGTGGCCGAGCGTGGAGGTCGAGGACGTGGAGGCCCTTCTCACCTGCATCGACTACTGTCTGGAGCGGGTGCTCTAAACTCCCCAGTGGCACCCGTCAGAGGGCGTCGATCGAACGGTTCGGCGCGTCCACCGAGGAATCAGCTTCAATACCCACCCACGGGAACGAGCGGCGGCGCACGACGCGCCCCCTCCAGTGGATCATCGCCCATACGCCGCACACCAGTGCGATGCCCAGCGATGCGATGCCGCCGACCAGGATCGACCAGCGCGCCCCAAACATCGTCCCCACCCAGCCGACGAGCGGCGAGCCGATCGGCGTCGCACCCAGGAAAACGAGCGAATACAGGGCCATGACGCGGCCACGCTTATCGGAATCGGTGCGCGTCTGTACGAGGGCGTTCGCACTCGTATTCATCGTCAACATGCCAAAGCCTGTGGGAATCGACAGGAGGGCAAACCACCAGTACGAGGGCGACAGGCCCAGCAGGATCTCGGCGGTCCCGTAGAAGGCGGCACCCATGAGAATCGTGCGCAGGCGAGGAGCGCGGCGCGCCGCTCCCGTGGATCCGAGAATCGAACCGAAGGCCATGAAAGTCGAGAGAATACCGAAGGAACCCGCCGCCTTGCCGAACACCGTCGTGGCCATGAGGGCGCTCGTCATCTGGAAGTTCATGCCAAGCGCGCTCACAACGAAGATCAGCGCGAGAATAATGCGGATATCGGTGCGACTGTGCACGTAGATCACGGACTCACGCAGCTGGCCGCGGGCGCGCGGCACGAGCGTGCGCGGATACAGTCGGTCGCCGCGCATGAGGGCCAGCGCGATGACGGGGGCAAGGAACATGACCGCGTCGATGACGAAAACCGGGCCAATACCCCACCAGTCGATGAAGAAACCCGCCGACGCCGGGCCAATCAGGCGCGCCGTGTGGAAGGCGGTCGCATTGAGGGCGACGGCGTTCGCCATCTTGTCCTGAGGCACGAGCTCGCCCACGAAGGCCTGGCGCGCCGGGGTATCGATCGCGGAGATCGTCCCCGAAATGAAGGCCAGGATGTACTGGTGCCAGAGCTCGCCCGTCCCCGTCAGCACAACGACGCCGATGATGAGGGAGACGAGGCCGACCCCCGTCTGCGTGCACTGCAGGAGACGGCGCCCGGGGATGCGATCCGCGAGGACTCCCGCCCACGCCGAAAACAGGATGATCGGCAGGAACTGCAGGGCGGTGACCACGCCAACCTGCGAGGCGTCGTGATCAGTGAGGACCGTCAGCACGTACCAGTCCTGGGCGACGCGCTGAAGCCACGCGCCGGTCGACGCAATCAGGGAGGCGACGAACCAATACCGGTAGTTCACGTAGCGCATGGACGCGAATGTTGCTGACACGCCAATCCTCCCTCTCTCACTGCAGGCACCGAACGAGGCCGGGGCGCCCACCGGCGCTCATCCTTCCTCGGCGTATCTTCCCAGGATACGACCGCCCCGCCGGAGGAAGGCTCCGGCGGGGCGGGAAGGGTGCGAAGGGTGACGAATCAGGCGACGCCAAGGAGGCGCTGAATCGGACCTATCAGGAAGTAGATGACGAACAGAGCGGAGACCACCCACATGAGCGGGTGGACCTTGCGGGCCTGGCCCTTGACGAGCTGAATAACCGCGTAGGTCACGAAGCCCACACCGATGCCGACGGAGACGGAGTAGCCGAAGGGCATGAACGCGATGGTCATGAAGGCGGGGATCGCAACCTCCGGCGAATCCCAGTCGATGCCGGTCACCTGGGTCATCATGAGGAAGCCGACGAACACGAGGGCCGTGGAGGCGGCCT
>JAHYYD010000107.1 GCA_019425105.1 Actinomycetota bacterium | reverse complement strand
GGGTGCATCTCGACGTACGACATACCCCTATTGTGCACGAAACCCCCACCGGTCGGTGACCAATGGGGGTTCCGTGGACAAGGTCACGGCGCGAGAATCACTTCTCGGATCCCTCGGATGCTTCCTCGCCGCGCTTCTTCGGCTTCGCATCGACGCCAGCTTCCTTACGCTGCGCGGGCGTAATCGGCGCCGGAGCCTCGGTCAGCGGGTCGAAGCCACCGCCGGACTTCGGGAAGGCGATGACGTCGCGGATCGACTCGGACTTCGTCAGCAGCGAGACGATGCGGTCCCAGCCGAAGGCCACGCCGCCGTGCGGCGGAGCGCCGAACTTGAAGGCATCGAGCAGGAAGCCGAACTGCGCCTGAGCTTCCTCCTCGCCGATACCCATCACGTTGAACACGCGGTTCTGGATGTCGCGGCGGTGAATACGGATCGAACCGCCGCCGATCTCGTTGCCGTTGCAGACGATGTCGTAGGCGTAGGCCAGCGCATGACCCGGATCCTTGTCGAAGGAGTCGATCCACTCGGGCTTGGGCGAGGTAAACGCGTGGTGGACAGCCGTCCAGGCGCTGTGGCCCAGTGCCACGTCGCCCTCGGCCTCGGCATCACCGGTGGGCTTGAAGAGCGGCGCGTCGACAACCCAGGTGAACGCCCAGGCGTCGGGGTCAATGAGGTTGCAGCGCTTGCCAATCTCGAGGCGAGCAGCGCCAAGCAGCTCACGCGACGGGGTCGGCTTGCCAGCGGCGAAGAAGATGCAGTCACCAGGCTGTGCTCCGGTGGCGGCAGCAAGGCCCTCACGCTCGGCCTCGGTGATGTTCTTAGCAACCGGGCCGCCCAGCGTGCCGTCCTCGGCGACCGTGACGTAGGCCAGACCCTTGGCGCCGCGCGCCTTGGCCCATTCCTGCCACTTGTCGAACGTTCGGCGCGGCTGCGAGCCACCACCGGGCATGACGACGGCGCCAACGTAGGGAGCCTGGAACACGCGGAAGGTCGTGTCCTTGAAGTAATCGGTGAGCTCGGTCAGCTCGAGGCCGAAGCGCAGATCGGGCTTGTCCGAACCGTAGCGCTCCATCGCATCCTTGTACGTCATGCGTGGAATCGGCGTGGACAGGTCGTAGCCGATCAGGGCCCACACGTTCTTCAGGACGTCCTCGGCGACCTCGATAACGTCGTCCTGGTCCACGAAGCTCATCTCGATATCGAGCTGGGTGAACTCGGGCTGACGGTCGGCGCGGAAATCCTCGTCACGGTAGCAGCGAGCAATCTGGAAGTAACGTTCCATGCCGGCCACCATGAGCAGCTGCTTGAAGAGCTGAGGCGACTGCGGCAGGGCGTACCACGAACCCGGCGAGAGGCGCGCGGGCACAATGAAGTCGCGGGCGCCTTCGGGGGTCGAACGGGTCAGGGTCGGGGTCTCGATCTCGACGAAGTCACGGGCGTAGAGCGCCTCGCGCGCGGCACGCGACACCTTCGAGCGCAGGCGGATCGCGTACTGCTCTGGCTCGCGACGCAGGTCGAGGTAGCGGTACTTCAGACGCGTTTCCTCGCCGACGTTGCCGGAATCTTCAGCATTGGAGGACACCTGGAACGGCAGGGGCGCGCTGGTGTTCAGGATTTCGATGTCGTCACCCATGACCTCAATGGCGCCGGTGGCCAGGTGCGGGTTCTCATTGCCCTCGGGGCGGGCACAGACCTCGCCGGTGACCTTCAGGACGAACTCGGAGCGCAGCTCGTGAGCGACACGCTCGTCACGGACGACAACCTGGGCAATGCCCGATGCATCGCGCAGATCGATGAACGCAACGCCACCGTGGTCACGACGACGATCCACCCAACCGGTGAGCGTCACGGTCTGACCGACCAGGTCGGTGCCGAGGGTTCCAATGTTGTGAGTGCGAAGCACTGTGATTCCTTTCGTTCTTACCATCCGCGAGACAGGCGGCGGCGGTGTCATTGTACGCCTGCCCGCCCAATAGTCGCGTGTGCCGCGAGTAGGATAGTCACCATGCCCGCCGATGCTTCCACCTCTTCCTCCGCTCATGTTTCCTGGACTCCGGCCGAAATCGGATTGGCTATCGGATCGGTTCTGCTCATCACACTCGTGGCCTTCGAGGAGCTCGCGGCAACCACGATCATGCCCGCAGTCGTTGCTTCTTTTGACGCCGCGGCGTGGTATCCGATCGCTTCGGGTGCGGCATTGGCGACTCAGCTCAGCGCCACGGTGGTCGCGGGAGCCCTGGCAGACTGGAAGGGACCGCGTGTGGTGTTGCTCTCGGGTCTGGCCTTGTTCGCCGTTGGCCTGGTGGTGTGCGCCGCAGGTTCGCACGTGACGATCTTCGTCATCGGACGAGCTCTCCAGGGACTGGGAGGCGGTCTGCTCATCGTTCCGCTCTACGTTCTCGTCGGAGCGGTTGCGTCTGCACGCCATCGCCCATCATTCTTCGCGTCGTTCTCCTTGGCGTGGGTCCTGCCGTCTCTGGTTGGCCCCGCGATCGCAGGACACGTCACCGAAGTCTGGGGATGGCGTTACGTCTTCGGTGTTGTCCCCCTGTTCGTTGCGATCGCTGCTGTGCCCATCGCCTACGTTCTACGTTCCCTGCCGACTGCCCAAGGACAGCGCTCCCCTGTCCTTGCGGCGCTCTCGCGTGACGCTGGTTTGGTGGGAGTCGGCGTCATGGCGCTCCAGCTCGCGGGTGCGCTTCCCTCGCGACTGGCCCAGTTCGCAGTCTTCGCCCTCGGCGCGGTCATCACGGTCTGGGCTCTGCCCCGCCTTCTGCCGCGAGGAACCTTTGCGTCCCGCCGCGGCATGCCGTCGGCGATCCTCGCGAGGCTCAGCGCGATGGCTTCCCAGGTGGGTCTCGCCGTCATGATTCCGCTCATCCTTCAGCGCGTGCACGGATGGTCCGAGGCCTCTTCTGCCTGGTGGGTCACCCTCGGATCGATCACATGGGCCATCGGCGCGGTCGGCCAAGCGCGCGTTCACGATCCGCAGCTGCGACGCCAACTCCCGGTCGTCGGCGGCGCAATGATGGCGGTCGGAGCGGTCCCCGTGGGTGCTCTGCTTCTTCCATCAATTCCGGTGTGGGTGGCCCTCGTCGGCTGGCTTCTCGTCGGCCTGGGCGTCGGTCTCGTTCACGCACCCTTGTCGGTCATGGCGCTCGAGGTGACGCCCGAGGCCAAGCACGGGCGTGTCGCATCGTGGCTACAGGTCGCTGATTCAGCAGGACCCGCACTCGAACTCGCCCTCGTCTCAGTGGCCATGAGCGCGTGGGCCGCCACCGCCACGGTGGGCGGGGCGGCCTACGCTCCCTACTGGGTGATTGCTACTGTGCTCGCTGTCCTCACCGTGGTTGCGGTGAGTCGGCTGCGTCTCGCATGGGAACGCTCCACGTCCGGCGAAGCGAGCGGTCAGTCGTCGTAGCGACGCTTGCCGAAGTGGCGGCGTCCGCCCTCGCGGCCGCCGTCGCGTTCCCAGCCTCCATCTCGGCCATCGCGTTCACGACGCGCACGCTTGATGTCTTTCTCCCAGCGCTCGGAGCGAACACTGCGACGAGGACGCGACCCATCGCCTTTTTCGAAGCGGTGCGGACGCTTCTCGTCGCGGTCCCCAAAACGTCCCTCGCGCTCGCCATAGCCACCGCGGCCTCGATTGTCGCGATCGTAGTCGCGACGTTCACGGCGCTCGAAACCATCGCGGTCACCATGGTTGCGCCCGCCGGGTCCCTCGTCCACGCGGATACGCAGCTGACGGCCCGACACGTATCCCTTGGAGATACGGGACAGCTGCTCGCCGGAGAGGTCCGCGGTGATGTCGACCAGCGAGAAAGTCGGGTAGATCTCAATGTTCCCGATGTCGCGGCCGTCGATGCCACCCTCGCCCGCAATCGCGCCGACGATGGAACCGGGCTTCACGCGGTCCTTCTTGCCGACCTCGATGCGGTAACGCGTACCGGAGCCGGGGGCGGGGCGGCCGCCCGCGCGACGACGAGCACCGTTCGCGCCGCCCTTGATCGGTCGGTCCTTATCGCGGCCGGCCTCGAAAGTAGCGCCGACGAACTCACCGGACTCATCCAGGCGTTCTTCACGGCGGATCTTTCCGCTCCCTCGGCGGTCCTTCTCAACTCGCGGCGCCGGACCCTCGTCTCCGACAGCCGTCGCCATCAGCGCCGCAGCGACGTCTTCGACGGAGACCTCATCGCCGAGTTCGGCCAGCAGGCGCTTGTACATCTCGAGACGGCCGCGCTCAATGCGGGCAGACAGGCCCTCGAGCAGGCGGCTGGCGCGGAACTCGGAGACGGCTGCAGGAGAGGGAATCTCAACCTCTTCCATCTCGGTGCCCGTCAGCTTCTCGATGCGGCGCAGGCGGCCGTGCTCACGTGGGGTGAAGAAGGTCAGCGCGCGGCCTTCGCGACCGGCACGGCCGGTGCGGCCAATACGGTGCACGTAAGCCTCGGGCTCGCGCGGAACATCGAAGTTGACGACGAGGGAGATACGCTCGACGTCGAGGCCTCGGGCGGCCACGTCGGTCGCGACCAGCACGTCGAGGGAGCCGTTCTTCAGGCGCTCAACCATGCGCTCGCGCTCGGTCTGAGCGACATCGCCGGAAATGCCGGCGGCGCGGAATCCGCGGCTCGACAGCTCCAGCGACACCTCTTCGACATCGGCGCGCGTGCGCACGAAGACAATGGCGGCGTCGGCCTCTTCCTGGCCTTCCTTGATGTGCTGGGCGCGGGTAGCCAGCACGCGCGAAAGCGCACCGATCTTGTGCTTGTAGGGCACCACCGCGTAGGTCTGATGGATGGTATCCACCGTCGAAGACTCGGTGGAGACCGCGACCTTGACCGGATCCTTCAGGTGCTCGCGGGCGACCTTTTCGATGGCGGCGGGCATCGTCGCGCTGAACAGGGCCGTCAGGCGATCATCCGGGGCGCTCGACGCGATCGTCTCCACATCCTCAGCAAAGCCCATACGCAGCATTTCGTCGGCCTCGTCGAGGACCAGCATGCGCACGTTCGACAGGTCGAGCGCGCCTTTCTCGATAAGGTCGATGACGCGGCCCGGGGTGCCGACGACGACCTGGGCGCCGCGCTTGAGCGCACCGATCTGCGGGCCGTAGGGCGAGCCACCGTAGACGGGAACGACGTCGAGGCGGGCCGTACGTGCGGCGAAATCCTCGATCGCCTGGGCGCTCTGCATCGCGAGCTCACGGGTGGGGGCAAGCACGAGGGCCTGGACGTCGCGCTCGTCCGCGTCGACAATCGCCAGAAGCGGCAGACCGAATGCAGCGGTCTTACCGGTACCGGTCTGGGCGATGCCGACGACGTCGCGCAGCTCCAGCAGCGGCGGAATAGCAGCGGCCTGAATCGGGGTGGGGACGCGGAATCCCATGTCGGTGACGGCCGCGAGGATCTCCTCGGGCAGGCCGAGGCTCGCGAAGGTCACGGTATCCGCATCCTCCTCGTCCGCGCCGTGATCATCGAGATCACGGTCATCGTCGAGGTCGTCGATATCGTCGGCAATTGCCGTCATCTCGCGCTCATCGTCAGCGCGTTCCATGAAATCGTCAGAGGGCATAATTCATCCTTGCGTGGTGCAATCGGTGTCAGCAAAACCATCGGGGCGGGCCTACTCGGCTCCTCGGCGCGGCCTCACCCATAACAACAAATCCCGCATCCCGCGGGCACCATAACAAGGGGCAGCGCCTCATCGCTATGACCAGCATACCCTCGCGCGCAGCTCGTAGAGGCGCGTGGTCGGCGAACTCACTGTCAGCGAATCGTCCCTTCGTCGCTCAGACGGCGCTCAGAGCGGCAGGCGGGCAAGGAACGAGGCAATCGTCACCTGTCGATTGTCCTCGGACCGCAGGGGAGCAACAACGAGTCGATCGACAGCATCACGGCACAGTCCCTGCAGGTCTCGCATCACGACGCGTCGACGCCGCGATGCAGCCCACCGGGCGAGTGCCCGGCTCATGCACGCGCACAGAACCGTGATCAAAAGGCCCAACGCGACAAGAGCCGTCGGAAGCGGAATCGGCCCGAGCGCGGGGACGCGAACGTCAATGAGGACAGCCCTACCCACGTGCACGAGAACAATCCACGCCACGCCCACGACGACGCCGAGCCACGCAAGCAGCTGCGCTCCTCCCAGCACACGACACAGCGCCGGGGCTCCGGTCGACACGCGGATGTGCTCAGCAACCTCGCGATGCGCAGCGTCTGGAACCTCTCGCGCCCCGCTGAGCGCGCGCTCGACCAGCGCCGCGCGCCAACGGGCAGGACGCGCCTGCGCGCGCTCCCCAACGGCCCCGCGCACAGCGTTGACGAAGGAAGCTTCATCGGAGGCGGACCGAGTCGGCAGCGTCGGAGTCGTCGCACCCTCGGCGCGCGACTCATCGTCCAGATGCAGGCGGCGAAGCGGGTCCGCACCCGTACGCGTTAGCCAGCGCAAGGGCAACCAGCCACCCGCCCGGCGTCCGGCACGCAGCGTCGAGTCAGCCACGGCCTCGGCGATGATGGGAGCACCCGCAAGATCGGCCGCCGTGCCAGCCAATTCGGCGGCCAGGCCATCGGTCTCGAGGCCTCGGACCGTGCCGGTCAGCTCCAAGGACTCGCGCAGCAGTCGGGAGGCCTCACGCAGCGCAGCACGCGCGCGCGACGCCTGCTGCGAGACCCGCTCGGCCTCACGCGTCAGGTGCTTGATGAGCGTGCGCATGCCTGCACCCGTCGTCGACGACACCGCGAAAACCTCAGCCTGCGCTGCACCGTGCTCACTCAGCAGACGACGCAGGTCCTGCACGATCGCATCGCGCTCAGGCATGGAGATGGTATCGATGTGCGTGAGGACAACCGTCACCGAAGCGTGAGACGAGCGCAAGCGCGCCAACCACTCGTCGTGAAGACGCGCATCCGCGTACTTCTGCGGATTGACGACAACAACGAGCGCGTCGACGCGCGATGCAAGACGATCGGCGATCTCCGCGTGGCTGGCCTCGACCGAATCAATGTCCGGCAG
>JAHYYD010000106.1 GCA_019425105.1 Actinomycetota bacterium | reverse complement strand
TCCTCTGCGAGCACGCAGCTGACCGCGTCAGCGAGCTGAACGTCGAGCGGCGGCAGCGCGTGGGCAACGGCCATGCAGTCCTGGTAGAAGTCGGCAACGCTTCGCATAGTTGTTAGTCCTCGAGCTTGGAGCGCAGGAACTCCTTGAGTTCCGCTCCAAGCGCCGGGTCCTCAAGGGCGAGCGTCACGTTGGCTTCGAGGTAGCCGAGTTTGTCCCCGGTGTCGAAGCGTCGCTCGTCGATGACTACACCGTACAACCCTCCACCCTCTTCTTCGGGGAGGTCGATCATGCGCGCGTACCCATCTGTGAGCTGATACTCACCGCCGGCACCCGGTTCGATGTTCTCGAGGGCCGTGAACACGGCCGGGTCGAGCAGGTAGCGGCCGACGACCGCGTACTCGGACTTGACCTCTTCGAGCGGGGGCTTTTCGGTGACATCGGTGATGCGCATGAGCTGCCCCTCTTCGAGGTCGACGCCCTCGGGAATCGGCAGAACCTCGACGGCGGTCGACGCGTAGGCGGTGGCCTGCTCGGGGGTGACCTTGAGCAGGGCGACGACGGTGCCGCCCAGGGCGCCTCGCACCTGGATCATCTTGCGCAGCAGCTGCGAGCCGGGCTCCATGAGGTCGTCGGGCAGCAGGACGGCGAAGGGGGCGTCGCCCACGTGGCACTTGGCCTGCAGGATCGCATGGCCGAGGCCGAGGGGGTGGCCCTGGCGCACGGAATGGACGCGCGCGTACTTCTTGTACTCGTTGACGTACTCGAGGGCCTTTTCCTTGCCGGCCTTCTCCAGGTCGGCCTCGAGGCCGGGTTCGGCGTCGAAGTAGTCTTCGATTGACTGCTTACCGGCGCGGGTGACGAACAGGATATCTTCGATGCCGGCATCCGTGGCCTCGCGAACGATGTACTCGATCGAGGGGCGGTCGACGACGGGCAGCATTTCCTTGGGCACGGACTTCGTGATGGGCAGGAAGCGGGTTCCGCGACCGGCCGAGGGAACGACAGCGTGCACTACTGGCTGGTTTTTATCTGACATACTTCACAGAGTAGCGAAGAAACCGCCCAAGAGGGAGACGATGGCCACAAAAACAACTCTCCGCGCGGAGGTGCGTAGCAGGCGCCGCGCCCGGCGCGCCGAGGCCCCCACGCTCGGATCCCACACAGCACCGTCCCCCATGACAGCACCCACTAAATCCGAGTCCCCACTATTCCCGGAAGCCACCCCCTCCCCCGTTCCCGTGCGCAACCGCGCCGAAGCGGAAGGGATCGCGCTCCAGATTCGCGCCCTGACCTCGTCAATGGGCGGAGTCACGCTGCCCGCGCTGTTCGTGCCCACCCCCCTCGAGCCCGACTTGTCCCTGACGCTCGGGGCCTTCGATCGCGCGCTCCTGCCCATCCTCCTCGACGAGGCCGGCACCCCCTACCGCTCCCCTCGCTGGGGCCTCTGGGAGGCGGGGCAGGCGTTGGTAACGCTCGGGCGACCTCCCGCTCAGCCGCGCGGTGAGGCAATGGGGGCGAAGTCGCTCACAGAGGCGAATCTCATCGTCATTCCTGCGCTGGCTGCATCCACGGACGGGGCGCGTCTCGGGCAGGGCGGCGGCTGGTATGACCGTGCGCTCGTCCACCGTTGCCCTGACGTCCCGGTTGTTGCGGTGATTTTCGACGACGAAGTGCTTGCCCCCGGAGAAATTCCCACGGAGACACACGACGTTCCGATCAACGCGATCATTACGCCGACACGCACGATCGCCATTGGCGTTCGATAGGGTTTTTTCCCTGCGTTTACTGTCTTTTGCGACACGAACAATCGTTTGTCACACACCTCTCACGACTGAGTTTTCGGCCGAAATCACAGGTCGCTGACCGAATTGCAAAAAGTGCGATGAACGTTACCCTCTAAGCATTGTTCATATGACGAAAGTCCCCACTAGTGTTTTCCACGGTAAACGAGCGCCGACATGGCGCGCGCTCCCCGGCGGCACAGAGCCGCCACGCCGAGACACTTCGGCGATTCAGACGTGCCGGCCAGACCGGCCCCATTCACTACAGGAGAAGCAATGCTCAAGGGATTCAAGGAATTCATCGCTCGCGGTAACGTCGTCGAGATGGCCGTTGGTATCATCATCGGTGGCGCCTTCAAGAACATCGTCGACGCCCTCGTTAACGGTGTTATCAACCCTCTCATCGCTGCCTCCGTCGGCAAGCCGGACTTCTCGAAGGCCTTCATCGTCACGTTCCATGGCACCGACATTACGTTCGGTGTTCTGCTGACCGCTGTCATCAACTTCCTGATCATGGCATTCGCGCTCTACTTCTTCCTCGTGCTGCCCATGAACTACCTGGCCAAGCGCACGAAGAAGGCCGAGGATGAGGCCCCCAAGGAGGTCTCCGAAGAGGTCCAGCTCCTCACGGAGATCCGCGACGCCCTCGCCAAGGGCGACCGCGCCTGATTCTTTCCTTTCCGCGAGGCGGGGCCGATGCGCATCGGCCCCGCCTTGTTGCATCCCCGCGGTCCTGCGCGACGACGCGCCCCTAATTTCGCATGCAATTCGGCGACCCGAACTTTCAGCCACCCCGACAAACGTTGAAATTGCAACGCCTATATTTCAAAGCATGAAAAGTTGACAGGGAAATTGCATGCGACATTACCGGGAAATTACGCATCGGATCGACGCCCCAGTGCGGCTCGCGGCACCGACGCCCCTACGCGCGCGCCTGGGCGTGCGGGGGCACGTTGGCCAGTAGGCGCGCGTCGTTGGCCCCGTCCCCCCGGTCGGGGGCGTCGGCCATCGATCCGGGCCGCGTGTCTTCGGGGCGCACGCGATCCTCCCAGGAGGGCGGCAGCCCCTCCTCGATGAGGTGGCGGTCCACGTCAGACACGTAGCGCGCGACGCGACGGCGCTTACGCGGCACCGCCTCACTCATCGGCACCCTCAGCATCAGAGGACTCCGCCTGGGCATCCTCGGAGGCCGAGGCCTCACCGGCCTCCCGCGCGGCCGCAGGCTTCGTGCGGCGCACGACGTTGCCGAGGACCGCGTCGGACTGGAAGCCACGGCGCGTGATGCCCAGGGCCTCGCGCAGCTCTTCGGCGGTCTCCAGGTCGGTGCGCTCCACCCCGTCGGAGCGTACCCAGGCGGCCATCTCGTCGAGCTGGTCGTCGGAGTAAGCGGCCAGAGGCAGCCCCTTGGCAATCGCCGGGCGTGGCCCGCGATTCTCCTCGGAGGCGCGCTCCTTGCGCTTGATGGCCAGCAGCATGCCGGTCGTGTCCTCGTCGGCCTTCTTGCGACGCTTGGATTCCTCGTCGAGGCCGTCATCCAGCATCGGCATGCGCGGGGCGACGGGTTCCTCGGAGCCGTCCTCCGAGTCGTCCTCCGAGCCGTCCTCGGATTCATCCGAGCCTGACGAGGCCGTGGCCGCGGATGCCTCTTCCACGCGCTCCTCTGCGGCCTCGTCGTCGACGACGCGCTCAGGAATGGCCACGACGGGCTCATCCTGGGTGGCATGCAGCTTCTCGAGGGCGTTGAGGACGCTATCCACGATCGCCGAGGCTTCCTTCTCGGGGTCGATGAACAGCGCCATCGACAGGGCCGTGTAGACGGCCCAGCCCTGGGCTTCGAGCCAGCGGGGACGGGCGCGGTCACGCACGCGCTGGCTAGGCTCGGCCAAATACTCCTCGTCGTCGGTGAGGACGGCGAGCAGTAGGCGTCCCGGGGAGTCCGGGTGCCCGATGGCCAGGGGGATGCGCATGCCGCCGGGGATACCGACGTTGGCGACGACCTCGAGCCCGCGCGAATACAGGTGCTCGGCGAGGTCGACGAGCAGGCGGTCCGGCTCGCCGGCCAGGACCGGCCACGCGTCCATTCCTTCTCCGGCGTGTCCCTCGGCGATCTCGATGAGGTCGACGAGCATCCGCGACCCCTCGTGTGCCAGGCGATCGCGGTCGATCTCCTCGCTGTGAAGCGAGCAGACGAGGGTGAGGTCGCCGCGCACGGCGCGCAGGATCTCAGCCAGCGTGTCGGCACCGGCCTCGCTAGAGAGGACGCCGAAGTCGTGGATGACGCGCCCGTGTGGCGTCTTCGCGAAGCCCACGGACACGATGAGGGACTCGCGGGTGAGGCCCACGGCCTGCGAGGGGCCGACGACCACGAAGGGTTCGGGCGTCGCCGGGTCAAAGAACGAGGCCAGGCCGGGTTCCTCGGCGCGCACCGTCTCCAGGGCGTCGCGGATGCGCCCGGCGTGGCGGTCGGACAGGGCGACGACGGCGAGGGAGCGTTCGGGCGATTCCACCGCGTGTTCGATGACGGCATCGACGACGGCACGCACCTCGGCGGCTGTCGATTCGATGGCGTGCGCGCCGGGGGCGGGCATGCCCGTCGCCTCGACCCAGCGGGCGCTCACGGGCGCGTTCGCGGCCGTCCACGGGACAGGAACGCCCGCGTGCTCGTAGCCGTAGCGGGCCAGCAGCAGGGCGACCTGGTCGTTGAGGCGGCGCGGGCCGGGCTCGACGTGCAGGACCGGCAGGATGCTCGCAAGGTCGCGGGTCGCGCCACCCTCCGAGGCCGCCGCCAGATCGTCGATGACGACCAGCTGGTGGCCGCGGGCGATAATCGGCGCAAGCTCGGCCAGGGGCAGCCCGTCCGCACCGTCGAGGACGACGAGGTCGACGGTGCGTCCCGTGGGAGCCAGGGTGGGAACCATCGAGGGAACCGTCATCAACACGGGTAGCAGGTGTCGCACGAGGGGGTAGGTGACCAGCAGATCCAGGTCGCTGGGTGCTTTCCCATCGGCGAGGAGTTCGCGCAGCTCCTCGTACTGGCTCGGACGCGCCGCGAGGGCGTTCGTGCGGATCCTACGCACGCCGGTGATGGCCTGCGGGATGAGCGAGGCCACCTGTTCCTCGTCCAGCTCTCGGCCCTCGCGGGCCAGGTCCTCAAGCGCGCCGGGATCGACGCCGCCGAGCGCGGGCTGCGCGGCGAGCATGGCGCGCAGCAGCGAGGCCCACCACGCGAGGTCGAGCTCGGTGTCGATCGCGCTGTCCTCGACGTGGCGATCCGCGAGGTCCTGGGCCAGCTTGTCGAGGCCTCGGGCGGCGAGGCGCTCACGCATCGCCAGGCGCGCCGGGACCTCGCGCGCCGCCGAGGTGTCGCCTGCCCACCGCTCGATGAGGGTCGTCAGGCGCTGCAGGTGGGTGCCCACCAGGTCCGGCTCCTCCGCCACGAAGACGGGAGCGATCGCGTCAAGGTCGTCGCGCACAGCATCGGTGAGGGCCGAGATCTCGCCGATCTTCGCGGGCAGGATCGGCCACGAGTCTTCACCGCACACCGCACACCATGCGTCACGGCGCTCCTGGACGCGGATGAGGGCACGGTGCAGGTCGGGCACGTGCACGCCCGGGCGCACGAGGTCCTGGGCCTGCTTGACGAGGCGGTTGCGCTCCGAGCGGCCCATCGAGATGTCGTGGTCCTTGCGCCACTGCTTGGGGGCGGTCGCGATCACCATGTCGGCCGCGCTGCGTTCGAACACGCGGGGCTGGAACACGTCGAGGACGTCCGCGATGCCGTCGAACATGGCGAGTTGGCGATCCCACTGGGCGAGCGTACCGGCGGGCTTGATGCCGGCCTCGCCCGCGACGGAGGCGATGTGAACGCGCAGCTCGGGCAGCGTCTTGGAGAGGCGATCGACGCGCAGCAGCACGTCGGAGGCCTGCTCGTCGGAGGTGAGGACCGCGTTGCTCCACGCGGAGGATGAGCCGCCCGAGAGGGTGCCCGACGCGAGGGCTTCGCGCAGGAGGGCCCGGGCGCTCTCTCCCTGGTCGACGGCGATCTCGTACAGAGTGTCCTCGGACAGGCGCACGCGCGTCGTGGGCACGTTGTCGCCGCTCGTCAGGTCGGTCAGGGCCCGCAGCGCATCGGCCGCGCAGACGCCGAAGCGGCCGTACGGCTGGTGGAGCGCAACGGCGTAGGACGACAGGGCAGCGCGAACCTGACGCAGGCGTGTGCGCATGGCGTCCACGCTCTCCTGGTCGACGACCGGAGCGGTGTCCTCCATGGCGGAGGAGACTCGGGCCGCGAGGGTGCGACGCGCATCCGAGTAGCCATCGATGTTCGCGACGATGTCGGCCAACCCGAGGTCGGAGAGACGCGAATATGCGGCAATCGAGCGCGACGGCGACGTCGACACGTGCAGGACGGAACGGCCGGTCGCCGCAGCGTCAGCCAGGATCGCTGCCACGACCGAGGCGTCGTCACTGTGGGCTGGAATATCAACGAAAACACTGTGTCCGTCGGAGGCTGCTTCGACGGCGTCCTGCTGGACGGGGATGAGATCGCCGACGCCCTTTTCCGCCCACGGGTCACGGTCTGCCGGGTTCGGTTCGTGCGCCTGCGTGACCAGGTCGTTGCGTGCGTCTTGGTCTCCCGCGAGCGCGCGGATCACCTGGGAGTCTTCGAGGGCGGTGACGTCCTCGCTCAGGCTGGCGGCGAGGGCGGTGGCGGGGTGGCAGAAGAGGCCGATGACGAGCTCATCGTGGATCTCGAAGCGCGGCAGGGCACCGCACAGCTCGCGCAGGGCGTTCATCGCCTGTGAGGAGGAGAAACCGTGGGTTCCGCTGGCTGTGGCCAGCACGGTCTCGCCGTCTGCGTCGACGCCGTGGGCGCGCAGTGCGTCGGCCAGTTCGGGGGCGAGGATCGCGCCTCGTCCCAGGGCGATGAGGACGTCGTCGTCGCGTCGCACGAGGCGCACAGGGCGCAGCAGGGCGGGGACGGTGATCGCGTCCATGCCGCTGCCCCACGTGGCGGTGCCGATCCCCAGGTGGATGGGGCCGGTGCCGTGCGCGGACGCACGCTGCTCGGAGCGGGCGATGATCGCTCGCGCACGATCGAGAGCACGACCCAGCGCAATGGGTTCGCGGATGAGGAGGCTCAGGCGGACGGGGTGTTCCGTGTACAGCTGGGCGAGGCCTCCGGGGTGCGCGCCGGACAGGGACAGCGTCGGCAGCGACGGCCTGTCGGCGGCGATGTCACGGTCGAGGCGCGCGCGCCACTGATCGCGCGCCTGAGCCACGAGGGTGGTCGGGTGCGTCGAGGTCGACGAGGCCGAGGTGGCCTCGGGCTCGGGGGCGGAACGTCGCGAAAAGATACTAGGAACCACGATTTAACCCTACGGCAGCACCGCCCTATTGT
>JAHYYD010000105.1:4942-7213 GCA_019425105.1 Actinomycetota bacterium | reverse complement strand
CTCCTCCACTCCGGGGGATTCCACCACCTCCTACACCCTTAAATGCGAAGAGCCAACAAACTGTGAGGACTGATTGAGGTAGAACTCGCGCGCCTGGTCGTTGGCGCAGTGGACGAGGAGCGCAGCGAATCCCACCTCATTACTGAGCTTGTAGGCTCGCAAGAGTGCGTCTTTGAGGAGAGCTGCGCCGATGCCTCGTCCCTGCGCGCGCTGATCGACGGCGAGTCGCGCGAGGAGGAGAACTGGGCATGGCTCCGGGCGTTGGCCAGGTTTGAGGGCGTCTGGGAGTGTGCTGCGCTGCACTGCCCCCATGGATAGGGCGTAGAAACCAAGTGTCTCTGGTTCCTGCGTTGTGACGAAGACGCGAGCGTTTCCGGCTCGGTGGTTTTGCCACGCAAATCGGTGGAACCAATCGTCTATCTCAGTGTTGCCCGATTGGAAGCGTGACCGGTCGTCCCTCCGCTCGAGAGGCCGCGGCTCTTGCAGGACTGATACGTACATCAGTTTTTAGAGGTGCTCGGTGTGTTCAGGTCGATGTGAGTGCCGAAGGGCGAGGGGCGATCAAAGAGTTTGCGCAGCTTGGGATCGTCCGTCGGCGAGGCCTCAAGGATTTCTTCGAAGCGGGCGTACTCCTCGTCGTTCAGAATGAAGAAGCGCTGGTCGGCGAGACGTCGCTGCGCCTCCAATGTGGCTGCGGAGAGGACGAAATCGCTGATGCTGCGAGATGTGTATGAGGCGGCGCTGCGAATGAGAGTGTTCTGTTCCTCGGTGAGGCGCAGTTCCAGACGCTGTGTCTTTGCAGTGCTCATGTCAGTTCCTCTTTCGTTCGTACGGACATTATCCGTACGTATGGATACCTTAGCATCTGCGGTGCGAGTGGGCTAGCTCTTTCTCCTGGGATCCCTGCGGGAATGGACCACGCTGCGAGTGGATGAGAAGGGGAGCGGCCAACGATGAGTTGGCCACCCCCCTGGTTTCCCATGTCTCAGTGCAAGATGCGCGCCAGGAAGTCCCGGGTTTCCTGCTCGCGCGGGTTGTCGATGACCTGCTCGGGCGGGCCCTGCTCGACGATCTGGCCGCCACGCAGGAACACGACGCGGTCGGCTGCCTGGCGGGCGAAGCTGATCTCGTGCGTCGCCATGAGGATGGTCGAGCCCTGTTCCTTGATCTCGCGCACGAGGTCGAGGACCTCGCCGACGAGCACCGGGTCCAGCGCTGCCGTGATCTCATCCAGCAGGAGCAGCTCTGGGTTTGTGGCGAGCGCGCGTGCGATGGCGACGCGCTGCTGCTGGCCACCCGACAGTCGATCCGGGTACTCCTTCGCCTTGTCCTTCAAGCCGATGCGGTCCAAGAGCTCCAGGCCGCGCTCGCGCGCGCGGTCCTTCTCCCAGCCGTGCACCTTGCGGGCCGCCAGCGTCACGTTGTCCAGCACCGACATGTGCGGGAACAGGTTGTAGTGCTGGAACACGACGCCGATGCGCGCGCGGATCTTGTCCGCGTTCGCGCGCGGGTCCGTGATGTCCTCGCCGGCCAGGAAGATCTGGCCGTCGTCCACCCGCTCCAGCAGGTTGGTGCAGCGCAGCAGCGTCGACTTACCCGAGCCCGATGCGCCGAGGAGGACCACGACCTCGTGCGCTGCGACATCCAGGTCGAGGCCGCGCAGGACGACGTTGTCGCCGAAGCGCTTGACGACGCCGACGGCGCTCAGGACCGGGGTGTTGTTGTCCGAGGCCTGGGAGGCCTCGTGCGTAGTGGGAACCGACATCAGACGGTGCCTCCCATCTGCTCGCGCTTACGCAGTCGGGCCGTGTACCAGTCCGATAGGCGAATGAAGGGGAACGACAAGATGATGAACAGCAGGCCGGCGACGACGTAGGAGGTCATGTTGTAGGTCTTGGCCTGGACCATCTGCGCCGAACGGATCGCGTCGACCGCGCCCAGGACGGAGATGAGGCCGACGTCCTTCTGCATGGAAATGAAGTCGTTCATGAGGGCGGGCGTGACCTTGCGGATCGCCTGCGGAACGATGATCATGCGCAGCGTCTGCCCGTGGGACAGGCCCAGCGATCGGGCCGCGTAACGCTGGGAGGGGTGGACGGAGTCCAGGCCCGCGCGCAGCACCTCGGCCACGTACGAGGAGTACGTGAGGATGAGCGCGACCGTGCCCAGGAACGCGGTTGGGATGCGTGTCGTCGGGTTGAGCGCGGGAATGCCGAAGCCGATCAGGTAGAGAACCACCAGGAAGGGGACGCCTCGGAAAATGTCCGTGTA
>JAHYYD010000105.1:0-4842 GCA_019425105.1 Actinomycetota bacterium | reverse complement strand
AGCCGATCAGGTAGAGAACCACCAGGAAGGGGACGCCTCGGAAAATGTCCGTGTACGCCGCCGCCAGGAAACGGATCGGGAAGAACACGGGGCCGGCCAGCGTGCGCGCGGCGGCCAGGAGGGTTGCGAACACCGCGACGCCCAGCACCGCGATCGCCAGGATCCGGATGTTGAGCCACAGGCCGGACAGGACCTGGGGGAAGGCTTCGACGAAGTACTTGCCGTTGAAGAAGGTCTGGCGGGTGGCCTCCCACCCGTCGGAGTTGACGACCACGGCGATGAGGACTCCCGCGACCACGATCGTGGAGGCCAGGGAGACGAGGATCGACCGGACCGTCTGCTTGCGCCGATAAGCGCGCCGGCCACGCTCCACCGCCGAAACGGTGAGCGTGGCCGGCGCGTTACTCGAGTAGTCACTCATGAGTGTGGGGCCTCACTTGAGGGTGGGCACGTTCTGTGCCTCGTTCAGCCACTTTTCCTGCAGCTCGGCGAGCTTGCCGGACTCGGCCAGGCGATCGACCGCGGCGGAGACCGTGGGGGTGAGCTTGGAACCCTTGGGCAGGACGATGCCGTACTCCTCGCCGCCCGTCGTGTCGTCGAACTGGCCGATGATGACGCCGTCATCGATCTGCGCGGAGACCATGTAGAAGGCGGTCGGCAGGTCGACGACGATCGCGTCCACGCGGCCCGTCTGCAGGGCCAGGACCGTGTCGTCGGAGGAGTTGAACATCTGAAGCTTCTGGCTCAGGCTGGACTCCAGGTGATCGGAAGCGAACTGCTGCGACGTCGTGCCGGCCTGGACACCGATGAGGACGTCCTTGAGGTCCGCGATGGACTTCGCGCTGGCGGCCGGGGTGCCGGCCTTGGTGATGATCGCCGAGGTGGTCGTGTAGTACGGGGACGTGAAGTCGACGGCGTTCTTGCGCTCGTCGGTGATGGAGAACTGCTGAATGTTCAGGTCCCAGTCCTTCGCGCCGGGGGTGATCGACGAATCGAAGGTGGCGCGCACCCACTGGACGTTGTCGGAGCTGTAGCCGAGTTCCTCGGCCAGAGCGTAGATGACGGCCGACTCGTAGCCTTCGCCCGAAGACGGGTCATTGTCGAGGATCCACGGCGAGTAGGCGGGATCGGAGGTGGCGACGGTGAGCTTGCCTTCCGTCACGGTCGGCAGGGCGCCGGGGCCGTAGGTCTGCTCGGCATCGGAGGAAGAAGAGGAGCTCGTACCGCCCGTGCAGGCGGCCAGGCCGAGTGCCGCGACGGCGGCGACGGCAGCGAGGGAACGGACAGAGCGGCGCATGGGGCCTCCCAGTGACGTGAGGAAATCCGCCGGTGAGGGCGGGTCTGACTCGATGAGAGTATCGGTGCGCCGAAAGACGCGCTGACATAGGTCCGATGCACGAAACAATGAAACGAGGCCTGGACTGGGAAAACGTTGGAATCGCGAGGATTTCAGGGTGGTGGGGGATGGGACACAGTGGCGTGCGGGTACGCGAAGGGGCCGGACGCCGGTGGGTTAGGCCCCCTCGGCGAGCTTCCAGTCCTCGAAGGTGAACTCGGGGGAGACGACGCAGGTGGCCAGCGCGTAGTCGCTGCGGGCGAAGGTGCGCTGCCAGGTGCCGGCGGGGACGAGGATCTGTACGGGGTTCGCCGGATCGGAAGCCACTGTGCCGGACGGAGACCCCAGCGTGACGATGCGTGGGTCGGCGTCGGGGGCGTTGCCGTTGCCTCCCAGGTGCACCTCGAGGGCGCCGGGTCCGGACCAGATCCACAGTTCGTCGGAGTGGACGAGGTGCCAGCGGGCCTCCTCGTCGCACTCGAGGAGGAAGATGATCGCGGAGGCGCTGTGGCGGCTCCCGCGCGGCGTGTCCACGCGGGCGGGCGCGGTCCACGTGCGGCGGTAGTGCCCGCCCTCGGGGTGGGGCGCGAGGCCCATCGCGTCAATCAGCGGGGAAACGTCGGTCATAGACACTCCAAAGGAAGAGAAAAGGCAGGTCTGCGACAGGGAAACGAAGGAGTTAGTGAGAGGCCGAGTAGCGCACGCGCCCGGAGACGACCGTCTCGATCACGTGCCCGGCACCGTGGCGGGCCACGGTGTCGATGGTGTCCACGATCGAGGTCACGGGCACGTCGACGACGCACATGTCGGCGACCGCGCCCGACTGGAGCTGGCCCAGGCGGTCGGGGCCCGTCGCCAGGCCCATCGCCGTGGCACCGCCGAGCGTCGCGGCCTGCAGGAGGCGGCGCGCCAGGTCCTGGTCCTCATACCCCTGGGCGCGCGCCAGATCGAAGAGGAGGGCGACGTCCTCGAGCAGGTCGAGGGAGGGGGAGGAGGACAGAGAATCCGTGCCCACGGCGATCATGTTGCCCTCGGTGAGGTAGGCGGCGACGGGAGGTGCGTCCAGGCCGATCACGCGATTCGAGCGCGGGCACAGCGCAACCGCCGTCTGGCGGGCGCGCAGCCGCCTGCGGTCGTCGGCGCGCATGTACACGCCGTGCGCGACGTGGCAGTCGGGCCCGAGGACGCCCAGCTGATCGACGAACTGCGTCGAGGAGAAGCCACCCCCGCGCGAACGCATCGCCGTGAACGACGAGGAATGCTCGCTCTTCCACAGGTCCGCGAGGTCGGTCGTGCGCGTCTCGGACCATTCGGCCTCGGAGTGGGATTCGCCCAGGTGAATGTGGATGCGCATGCCGCGGCGCCGCGCCATGTCGGGCAGGTCCAGCAGCGGCTCGGCGTCCAGGGAGTAGGGGGCGTGCGGGGAGATACCCACGGCCGGAGGGGTCGGCATCGCGTCCAGAGACTCGGAGACCTCGCGTTCGCCGCGCGCCCGCCACTCCTCGTTCGACCAGCTCATGACCTCCCAGTAGGCGACCCCGTGCAGGCCCGCGTCGTGCAGCGCCGAGGCCGCGGCTGCGTCCGTCACCACGTCCGCGGCGGCGGTCGTGCCGCCCTCCAGGAGCAGACGCGCGCCCGCGGCCGCGTCGCCTCCCCAGTCCAGGCCGCCCGCGTCGTAGACCTCGTCGAAGGCGCGCGCCCAGCTGTCGAAACCGCGGTATTGTCCGGCTCCCACGGAGGCCATGCCCGTGTACTGCAGGTGCGTATGCGCATTGACGAGGCCGGGGAGCAGCACGCCCTCAAAGTGGCGTTCCATGAAGGAAAGGCCGCGCTGCCTGAGCGTGTTGATAACCCAGTCGCGCGCGCCCACGTGCTCGATGCGCCCGTCGCGCACGGCAACAGCGCCGTCGAGGATCGAGGGGGCGGTGATCGGGATGACCATGCCGGCGGACCAGACGACCACGTCGCTCATGGGGGACCTTTCAGTGGGGGACGCTGACTAACAGTGTAGAAGTGGGGCGGGCGCACCCGCCCCAGCGGTGGGCGTGAGCTGCGACTATGACAGGGAGAGGGCGGCCAGCGCCGCCGCGGCCACCGCGTCATCGGCCTCGCGCGGCAGGTCGTGCAGTCCGGGGGCCAGCTCGCCTTCGCGGGTGAGGAGCTCGCGCAGGGACGCCAGCTGCACGCCGAAGCTCATGTCCATGATCTCGATGGGATTCCCCTCGCCCGCCGTGTAGTTGATGCCCTCACCGTGCTCAAGGACGCGCAGCGTCTTGCCGGAGGGGCTGGTCAGGGTCTGCACGTGGGGATCGCCCGACTCGGCCATGACCCAGGACGCGGCCACGGCCTCGTCGATGGACACCTCCCCGTCGACCCCGCCGGCGACCGTGACGATCGCGCCGCCCGGGGCCGCCTCCAGCGCGCTCAGCGGGATCGTCGAGCGCTCGCCCGTCGCGGAGATCAGCATGCCGGCGCTCGCGGCTGCCTCCTCAAGCGAGGCCACCGCGAACCCGTCCATCGACGCCTGCAGGGCACGCACGGGATCTAGCTCCACGACGGTCACGCGCGCGCCGAGCGCCGCGCCGAAACGCGCGCAGCCGCGCCCCACGTCACCGTAGCCGATGACGACGACGCTCATCCCCGCCACCGGCGCGCCCACGCCACGCGGGTCGATGAGGTCCAGGATTGTCGTCCAGCACGACTGACCCGTCCCATAGGCGTTGTCGAACAGGGTCTTCGAACGCGCATCGTTCGAGGCCAGGACCGGAATGCGCAGATCGAAAGAACGCAGGGGGCGCAGCCCCGAGGTGGTCTCCTCCGCCGCGCCAACCAGCGCGTCCAGGACACCCGGGCAGGCATCCGTATCGTGCGCGAGGCGGATCAGATGAGAGCCATCATCCAGCAGGAATTCGCTGCGCTGGGACAGGAACTCGTGCGCGAGCTCCCACTCGCGCTCGCGGGAGGCGCTCGAGTCCGCGAAGACGGGGATTCCGGCCTCGCGCAGGTGGGTCGCGACATCCTCGCGGGTCTCGGAGGCCCAGCCGAAGACGCTCACGCGTGCTCCCGCCTCGGCGAGCATGAGCGCCAGCGCCGCGGTTTTCGGCTCCAGGACGAGGGAAAGCCCCACGCTCCGGCCCGCAACCAGGGATGCCAGCCCCCGGGCCGAAGCCTCGGTGACGGGCATGTGGGCGCGCGCCCACTCGATGCGTCCCTCGTCGCCGGGGCCCGTGATGGTGCGCCCGTCGGGGGCGATGACGGCGCGGAAGACGCCTCCGGGCGCCAGGACCGTGATCGCTCCGGGCGTGGGGGCCGCGTCCTCCTCGAGCGAGAAGACGACCGGGGGCGAGGCCGGGGTCCCCTCGGCGTCCAACATCGGGCGCACGTGGGCACCGAAGGCGCGCAGCAGGGCGGCGAGCGTCGGGTCATCCGTCGCGAAGGAGCGCCCCGCGAAGAGCATGTTCGTGGCCCGCGCGTAGGCGCGTAGCAGCAGCTGGGCGGCGAGTGGA
>JAHYYD010000104.1 GCA_019425105.1 Actinomycetota bacterium | reverse complement strand
AGAGCCGCGTACACGTGCTCGGGACCGACCTCGGTGAGGACCGGGCGGATGTCCAGTCCGTAATCGGGGTGCGAGGACCGGGGGGCGAAACGATCACCCTTCGGGAAGTCGCGAGGCGAGGGCACGGTGCCGGGGACCTGGTGGAGTCGGCCGGAGCCGGACTCGATCGAGAGGACGGCGCCCAGCAGGCCGCGCGTGTACTCGTGGGTCGGGTGCGTGAGCAGTTCCTTGGTGGGGGCCTGCTCGATGACCTGGCCGGCGTACATGACGGTGATGTGGTGTGCCACCTCGGCGACGAGCGCCAGGTCGTGGGACACGAAGATCATGGCGAAGCCGAGCTTCTCGCGCAGCTCGTTGAGCAGGGAGATGACCTGCTTCTGGACGGTGACGTCCAGGGCGGTGGTCGGCTCGTCCGCGATGATCAGCTTCGGGTCGCGGGTCAGGGCCATGGCGATGAGAACGCGCTGGCGCTGGCCGCCCGAGAGCTCGTGCGGGTAGGACTCGAGGGTGCGCTTGGGGTCCAGGCCCACGAGCTCGAGGAGTTCCTCGGCGCTGCGGGTGCCGCCGCGGCTGGTCAGCTGCTTCATCTGGGCCTTGATCAGCATGGCGGGGTTCAGGGACGACAGGGCGTCCTGGTAGATCATGGCCATCTCGTGACCGAGCAGCGCGCGACGCTCCTCGGCAGACTTGGACAGCAGGTTCTCACCCTCGTAGAGGATCTCGCCCGTGATCTCGGCCTTGGGGTCGATGAGGCCCATGATGGTCAGGGCCGTGATCGACTTACCGCAGCCGGACTCGCCCACGAGGCCCATGGTCTCGCCGGGGCGGACCTTGAAGGACACGTGGTCGACGACGTTGACGTCGCCGTGACGATCAAACTTGATGCACAGGTCCTTGACCTCAAGCAGCGGAGTCTTCTCGAAGTCGGCTTCGAAGCGATCGAAGCGCTGTTCTTCGACGGTCTCGAGGTCGTCGAGGCGGGCCTGCAGGGATGCGGCCTGCTCGGCGTAGGCGCGGCGCGGGTCAAGCAGGAGCTTGTCGGCCTCACGGTCGGAGTCCTTATCGACCTGGGCGACTGCCGCCGACGCGGGTGCCGCCACCATGGCGTCGGTGATGCCCTCAGACAAAATGTTGAGGCACAGGACCGTGATCATGATGAACAGGCCGGGGAAGAACGCGGTCCACCACTTGCCCAGGAGGACCGACAGGTTCGACGAGGCCTCGGACAGGACGTTGCCCCACGTGGCCACGGTGGTCGCCTGGAGGCCCGAACCGATGAAGGTCAGGGAGGCCTCGAGGATGATCGCGTCGGCGACGAGGACGGTCGCGAACACGAGGACCGGGGCGGCCGTGTTACGCATGACGTGCTTGGTGAGGATCCAGGGAGCGCGGGCACCGGAGACGATCACCGCGCGGACGTAGTCCTCGCCGTAGGCGGCCATGACGTTCGCGCGAACGATACGCGACAGCTGCGGGATGTACACGAAGGCGATCGAGCAGATGATCACGAGGACCAGGCCGAAAGTGTTGCCGGACTTGGACAGCGTGCGGCCGAAGACCAGGACGGAGACGGCTGCCATGGCGATACCGGGGACCGCCATCACGATGTCCATGACGCGCATAATCGCTTCGGAGAAGGACTTGCGCACGACGGCTGCAATCGAACCGATGATCGCACCGAAGAAGAGCGCGATGAGGGTCGAGCACAGGCCGATCAACAGGGAGAAACGGCCTCCGTACAGGACGCGAGCGAGAATGTCGCGGCCGACGTGATCAGTTCCGAACAGGTGCTCGCCGGACGGGGCGCTCCACTTGTCGAAAATCTGATCGGGACCGTAGGGAGAAATGAAGGGCGACAGGACCGAGGCGAGGACAATGAGGGCAAGGATGCCCATTGCGATCTTCGATCCGGTGGACATCGCACCGATGCGCGAGAAACGCGCGCCCTTCGCGGTGACCTTGTCGAGCTTTTCTTTCTGATTCATGCCTCACACCGACCTAATACGCGGATTGATGAGCAGGTAGAGCATGTCAACGATGATGTTGACGACAATGAACGCGATCGCGACGACGAGCGCGCCACCCTGCACCAGGGTCACCCAGTTCTCCTGGATGCCCTTGAGCAGGACCGCCTTACCCATTCCATCGATGGAGAAGATAATTTCGATGACGACCGCGCCACCCATCAGGTAGCCGATGCGCAGGCCGAGGACGGTCACGGGCGTGATGAGCGCGTTACGCAGCACGTTGCGGGCCACGACGATGCGCTTGGGGATGCCGGCGCCAACCGCGGTGCGGACGTAGTCGCGATCCAGTTCCTCAACCATTGAGGTACGCACGACTCGCGTCATCTGACCGATGACGGGAACCGCCAGGGCGATAGCCGGAAGGAGCATCCGCAGGAACCAGCCGCTCGGATCTTCACTGAACGCGGGCAGCGGGCCGGAGACCGGAAGCTTCTGAACAAATGCGAGTACCAGCAGCGCTGCCAGCCAGAAGGACGGGGTGCCGATGCCGATGACCGAGAACACGCGGATGACCTGGTCGGGCCAGCGGTCGCGGTACAGAGCGGCGAGAACACCGAGGGGGAAAGCGATGATAACGGCGAAGAACAGGCCGAGGAAGGTGAGCTGCAGGGTGATCGGAAGAGCCTGAGCAACCAGATCGGTCACGTGGTTGGACGTGCCAACGCCGTAGGTGCCGAGGTCACCGTGGAGCATGTTCCACAGGTAGTGACCGTACTGAACGAAGAAGGGGTCGTTGAGACCGTGCTGGACACGGTACTCTTCGAGAGCTTCGGGGGTCGCGGTCTCGCCCAGTGCCGAGTAGGCCGGGTCGATCGGAGACAGCGACATGATGAAGAAGACGAGGAAGGATACGCCGACCACCATGATCGGCAGTGCCACCAAACGTCGTCCGATGAGTCGCAGAAGGTTATTCACTTCTAGACCTCCATTTCAACGGATTTTGGCAATGAGAAAGGAGGGGTGGCGCCCGACTGTGGCGTCTGCCTCAGGGCGGGGCTCCACCCCTCCTTTCTGTGTGGTCCCTAGGGGACTTACTTAGCGCTCACACCGAGCAGCTGCAGGCCGGTGGAGGAGATCGCCTGGAATCCTTCCACCTTGGCGGGGTTGGAGCCAGTGATCATGTTGCGGAACACGAGCGGGAAGATCACGGTCTTCTCAGCGAGCAGATCCTGAGCCTCACCCCACTTGGCCTTAGCGGCGTCACCGTCGAGCTGAACGGCCTCGTCCATGATGGACTGCAGCTTGTTGAAGGACTCGGGGTCCGAGGTCTGCCAGCCGTCACGCTTCTTGGTCCAGACGTTGTCGCCGTTCCACCAGGAGATGATGATGCCGGGGTCGGTGCCGAAGACCGAGGGGTCGCCGGGGGCCAGGACGATGTCGTAGGTGGGGTTGTCAACGTCGGTGACGTTGGCGTAGAGGTCAGACGACGCCATCTGCGTGTGGTTGACCTTCAGACCCAGGGCCTCCAGATCGGACTTGATCTGGGGAACCAGGGAGAGGACCCACGGGTGGTCCGTCGTCACCAGGTTGACCTCGAGGCCAGAGACGCCAGCGTCGCTCAGGAGCTTGGAGGCGGCATCCTTGTCGTAGGACAGGTCGGTCGAGGGCTTCTTGTAGGCGGGGTTCGCCTCGGGCAGGAAGGAGGTCGCCTCAACGGCCTGGCCTTCGAGCGAGGAGTTGATCAGCTTCTGCTTGTCGATGGCCTTGAGGATCGCGCGGCGAACCTCGGGCTTGTCGAAGGGAGCCTTCTGGGTGTTGAACATCAGGAAGGGGTTGCCGTAGCCGGGCTTGGACTCGATGTTCCAGCCGGCGCCCTTGAGCTGGTCCTGCGCGGAGGCGGGAACGGCTTCCATGACGTCGATAGTGCCACCGATGGCGGCGGCGAGACGGGCGGAGTCATCCTTGAGGGACTGCCACTTGAGGGTGGCGACCTTCGTGGGCTCGTTACCGGTGTAGTTCTCGTTGGGAACAGCGGTGATCTCAGTCGCCGTGATGTTCTCGTACTTGTAGGGGCCGGTGCCGATCGGCTTGGCCTTGAGCGAGTCTTCGTCCATCGAGGCGGGGACAACGCGGACGTTGACGAAGCGCTCCTTCAGGTTGGAGAAGGGGTGCTTCAGCTTGATCGTGATGGTGTTGTCGTCCTTGGCTTCGACGGAGTCGACGAAGGTAAAGAACTGACGGTAGATCGACTTTTCGGAGGTGGCGCGCTCGTAGGAGGCCACGAAGTCGGCGGCGGTCACGGGGGTGCCGTCGGAGAACTTCGCGCCGTCGCGCAGCTTGACCTCGTATTCGGTGTCGGAGATCTTCTCCGGGTCACCGGCGGCCAGTGCGGGGCTGACGGAGTAGTCGGCCATGTTGAAACGGTACAGGCCTTCGAGGACCTGCCAGTTTGCACCCATGCCGAGCGCCGAGGTGGTGATCGGACCGTAGTCGGTGGTCTCGTAGGCGACGCCGGCGGTGATCGTGCCCTTCGGCCCGTCGGAGCCCTTGGAGCCGCCGTCGGTCGAGGTGGTGGTGGAGGATCCGCCGCCGCACGCGGTCAGGATCATGGCGGCAGCTGCGGTCAGTGCAGCGCCGGTCGCGAAGTGTTTGCGCATTCGCATGTTCTCGCTCCTCATCTTCGAGAATTGGGACGTGCGGTTCTTTTGTTCCGCTCGCTATACTGATTCTATGTTGTCAGACAAATTAGTGCAAGCGATATCACCCCAATCGCCATCAACAACCGATCAGAACCGATGCGTATCAGCACCGATTGACTCAAGATCCTCGGTAACGATGGATGCGATCAAGTCCTATATTTTGCGACATGGATTACATCCTGGTGACCGCCTCCCCACCGAATCAACACTGTGCGCCGACCTCGGCGTTTCACGGTCGTCCGTGCGAGAAGCACTCCGTCGCCTCCAAGCACTGGATATCGTGACGGTTCGCCAGGGTTCCGGCTCCTACGTCGGCGAGATGTCGATGCAACCGCTCGTCGAGACCCTCGTCCTGCGGGCCGCACTGGATGAGATCAACGGTGCACAGTCCCTGCACGCGATCATCGACACGCGCCGGGCCCTCGACCTCGGGATCGCGGTCCCGCTCACCCGGGCCATGAAGGGCACGACGAACCCGCACCTGTGGGAGCTCGTCGAGGCGATGACCGAATACGCGCACACGGGTTCGACCTACCTGGAGCAGGACATCGCCTTCCACTCCGGCCTCCTCGCCTACGTCGAGAACGAACTCATGCACCAGCTGGTGGCCGCCATGTGGCTGGTCCACCAGAGCGTCACCCCTTCGCTGGCCGCAGCGTCGCGCCAGGAGATGGAAGCCACCGCCGAGGCCCACGCGGCCATCCTGCGGGCGTGCGAAGCCGGCGACCTGGTGGCGTACACCGCCGCCGTCGAGGCCCACTACGCCCCGCTCCTGTCGATCATCGAAGGTCGCTAGAGCGCACAGAAAAACCTCGGAGCGTTGTGGGGGCACGTGCACCGAGGTTTTCTGTATCCGTTCAGAGGCTGACCGCAGCCTCCCAGAGGCCTCGGTCGCGCTCGAAGACCACCACGGCCTCATCCCCCGCGAAGGCCACGTCGCTGTATCCGAAGGCGCCATCACCCAAGGAGGAAACAGCCTCGGCGCGCACCTCACCCTCCCACGGCGGGGCCAGGCGCAGGATCTCGCCACCCGCACGAGCGTCGCGCCGCCCGGGGTGCACGAACAGATCCCCGATCATGCGCGCGTTGCAGCCGGGGTCCTCCAGCTCCCAGAGGCAGGCGCCCTCCCAGGTGCGCCCATCGCCCCACGCGAGGAAGCGGGCACCGGAACCCCTGCCTTCAAAACCCTGGATGCGGCAGTTCGCGACGAGGCGGCCGTCCCAGGTGCCGAGCGTCGTCTCGTCGAGGAGCACTCCCGCGTCGCCAACGAGGGGTTCCGCAGCGCCGATCAGCCGCCCTCCGCGCGCATACACGACGCGTACGTGCGTCTCGTCCCCGATGCACACGACGTAGGGCAGCGCGACCGCTCCTTCCACCGCCACGGTACCGCCCGAGGTCGCAAACAACGCATCAGCCCCCGTGAGCGCGTAGAGCTCATCCGTCATGTCCACATAGGACAGGTCCTCGGGGCCACTCCCCCAGGCCCACCAGGCGCGCAGGCGCTCACCGTCCGCGCGCGAATCCATGTAGCCCACGCGCCCATCCGTCGACGCGAATGCCAGATGCATGAGCCCGTCACCGTCCACGCCGACACACGCATCCGAAGAGACCGGCGGACCGCCGGCCGGAAGCGGGCGCGGCCTACTCCATCGTCCCGCCCCCTCATGCTCCGTCCACAGGATGCGGTTCGGATTCGGCAGATCCGAGGCCATCGTCAGCCCATTGAAGTCAGATCCCGTGCCCGAGGCCGGGGCGGGACGCTCGTCGAAAAACAAAACCGTGCGCTCGTCCGCGAGCGTCACGAGGCCGGGGATACGCGCCTCGCCCGCGCCCTTCGGGGCGACGATGCAGCGCGGAGCCGGAGTTTCAACCATGCGCCCAGGATAACATATGTGTTCCAGCGCACATACAAAGAACCCCGGGGAACCAGGTTCCTCGGGGCTTTGAGACGGAAGCCGTCAGCGGGTCTCGCGGTGCGCCGTCGACTTGTGGCAGCGCGGGCAGTACTTTGCCAGCTCGAGACGATCCGGCGTGTTACGACGGTTCTTCTTGGTGATGTAGTTGCGCTCCTTGCACTCCGAGCAGGCCAGAGTGATCTTGGGGCGAACGTCCTGGGACTTGCTTGCCACGGTTGTTTCCCTCGCTTAGTTTCGTCGCTCGTGCGACCTGTCGGATGAAAGAGTTGGTAGCGGGGGCGGGGCTCGAACCCGCGACCTCACGATTATGAGTCGTGCGCTCTGACCAGCTGAGCTACCCCGCCGCCGGTAGCGGATAACTCCGCAACCGGAGCCCCGAAAGGGAATCGAACCCTTGACCTTCTCCTTACCATGGAGACGCTCTGCCTACTGAGCTATCGGGGCAACGCCGGAAAGCCTATCGCATCTCCGAGCGCCGAAGCAATCCCGGAGCCTGAGAATGACATCACAGGCGTTACTCACTGGAACCAGCGAGTGGTGGCAGGTGAGGGATTCGAACCCCCGAAGCACGAAGCGTCTGATTTACAGTCAGATCCATTTGGCCGCTTTGGTAACCTGCCGTGCGCCGCTCTCGCGGTGCCGTGAAAGAATAGCATTAAAATGATGCCAAGCGCCAATCGGAACGACAATTGGCGCAGTTCCAACGAAAGGTGCACCCATGGCAGACTCCTCCTTCGACGTTGTCTCCAAGCTCGACCGCCAGGAGGTCGACAACGC
>JAHYYD010000103.1:3173-7574 GCA_019425105.1 Actinomycetota bacterium | reverse complement strand
CAGAGCGACGACGGCGGAGAGCAGGCCGGGGGTCTGCGCGGCGCGCTCGCCCACGAGGAGGATGCCACCGGAGAGGGCCTGCGCGAGATCCGCGTAGGCGCCGCCAGCGGCGATCGCGTCGACAACGCCGGGCTCGGAGCCGGGGGCGGCGTGCAGGACCTGAGCGTTCATCTTGCGCGAGCCGTTGGAGGTGAAGGGCGCGACAGTGGCGACCTTCAGGCCCGACTTACGCACTCCCTTGCGCAGGCGCAGGAACATCGCGCCGCACTCGTCCTCGGGCTCGAGGCCGACCAGCAGTACCTGCCCGGCGCTCTCCAGGTCGGAGTACGTGACGTCGAGGCCGGAGCCCGCCACGTAGGAAGCCAGGAACGAACGCTCTTCCTCGGTGGAACGACGCGAACGGAAGTCGATCGAGTCGGAGCCGACGACGGTGCGCGCGAACTTCGACCATGCCCAGGCGTCCTCGAAGGTGAGGTGGCCGCCGGGCAGGAAGCCCACGGACGAACCCGCCTGCTCCAGGCCCTCGCGGACGCGGTCGAGCGCGTCGGACCAGGAGGTGGGAACGAGCTTGCCATCCTCGCGCACGAGCGGGTAGGTCAGGCGATCGACCTTGTCCCATTCGAAGGCGAAGCGGTCCTTATCGGTGATCCACTCTTCGTTGACCTCGGGGTCGTTGCCGCTCATGCGACGCACGACCTCGCCGCGGCGCACGTCCTGGCGGATCGCGGAGCCCGACGCGTCGTGCTCGGTCACGGCGGCCGTCGACACGAGGTCGAAGGGACGCGCGCGGAAGCGGTAGGACGCGGCGGTCAGGGCGCCGACCGGGCAGATCTGGATGATGTTGCCCGAGAAGTAGGACGCGAAGGCGCGGCCCGACACGTCGCGCTCGGCGACGGACAGCTCGCCCTCGTTGAGGGAACCGATGATCGCGTCCGTGCCGAACGGGGACGACAGGGACGAGGTCGAGGCCTCCTTGGCCTTGGGATCGAAGAAGTCGAGCGTGGTCGTATCGAAGCCGCCGACCTGCTCGCCCATGAAGTAGTGGTGCTCCGTGGGGGCGGTGCCGCCGCCTCGACCCTGCAGGTCCATGAACACGTCGCCCGAAATCTCCTTGCCGAAGCGCACGCAGCGCTGGCACAGGATGCAACGCTCGCGATCCAGCAGGATCTGCGAGGTCAGGCGCAGCGGCTTCTTGAAGGTGCGCTTGGCGTCCGTGAAGCGGGACTTGCCGCGGCCCTCCGTCATCGCCTGGTTCTGCAGGGGGCACTCGCCGCCCTTGTCGCAGACCGGGCAGTCCAGCGGGTGGTTGATGAGCAGGAACTCCATCACGCCGCGCTGGGCGCGGTCCACCACCTCGGAGGTGTGCTGGGTCTTGACGACCATGCCCGGGGTAACGGTCTGTGCACACGAGGGCTGGGGCTTGGGCATGAAGCGCAGCTCACCCGTGTTGCGATCGGGCATGCCGACCTCCACGAGGCACTGGCGGCATGCGGCCACGGGAGCCAGCAGCGGGTGGTCACAGAAACGCGGGATCCGGATGCCGGCCTGCTCGGCCGCGCGGATCACGAGCGTGCCCTGGGGGACAGAAACCTGAACGTCGTCGATGGTGACGTCGATCATCTTGGGTGCGTCGCTCATCGGCCACCTCCTCGCGCGTAGTTAGCGGACGCCTCGTAGGGGAAAAGCTCGCGGGCGGGCGTGGTCAGCCCGGCCTCGAACTCGTCGCGGAAGCGCTTGATGCCCGACATGATCGGGGTTGCTGCGGCGTCGCCCAGCGGGCAGAAGCTGCGGCCCGCAATGTTGTGTGCGATCTCGTCGAGCAGGTCGACGTCGCCGGGGCGGCCCTCGCCTCGCTCGAGGCGCAGCATGATTTGCTTCATCCAGTAGGTGCCTTCGCGACAGGGCGTGCACTTACCGCAGGACTCGTGCTGGTAGAACTCGGACCAGCGGGTGATGACGCGGACGACCGAGACCGTCTCGTCGAACACCTGCAGGGCGCGCGTACCCAGCATCGAACCGGCCGCGCCCACGGACTCGTAGTCGAGGGGCGTGTCCAGCTCGTCTTCGGTGAAGATCGGGGTGGAGGAGCCGCCGGGGGTCCAGAACTTGAGCGTGTGACCGTCGCGGATGCCGCCCGCCATCTCGATGAGCTCACGCATCGTGATGCCGAAGGGGGCCTCGAACTGGCCGGGGTTGTTCACGTGACCCGACACGGAGAAGATGCCGTGGCCCTTGGACTTTTCGGTGCCCATGGACGCGAACCACTCGGGGGAGTTGCGGAAGATGCCCGCAACCTGAGAGATGGTCTCGACGTTGTTGACGACCGTGGGACGGGCGTACAGACCGGCGACCGCGGGGAACGGGGGCTTGAGGCGCGGGTGGCCTCGGCGACCCTCGAGGGAGTCGAGCAGGGCCGTCTCCTCACCGCAGATGTAGGCGCCGGCACCCGCGTGGGCGGTAATGCGCAGGTCGCCGAGCACGCCGGACTCGGTCGCCTCGCGCACGGCCTGCAGCAGGCGACGGTACACGTGGGTGACCTCGCCGCGCAGGTAGACGAACGCGTGGTCGCAGCCGATCGCACGGGACGTGATCGCGATGCCCTCAATGAGGACGTGCGGGTTGCCCATGATCAGCGGGATGTCCTTGCAGGTGCCCGGTTCGGACTCGTCGGCATTCACCACGAGGTAGCGGGGGCCGCCGTCGGCCGGGGGCAGGAAGGACCACTTGAGGCCGGACGGGAAGCCTGCGCCACCACGGCCTCGCAGACCGGAGTCCTTGACGGCCTGCACGATGTCGGCGGGCTCCATGGTGCGGGCCTTTTCGAGGCCCTGGTAGCCTCCGCGGCTCCGGTAGGAGTCCAGCGTCCAGGAACGATCCTCTCCCCACCCGTTGGTGAGGATCGGGGTCAGCGGTCCGGGCGCAACGTATGCGGTACTCACTTCGCCTCTTCTCCCTTCGTGTCAGCGGCCTCGTCGGCGACCTCCACGGCGACCGGCTCGGTCCAGCCCTTCGCCGCTGCGATCTCGCGGCCCAGCAGCGTGGAGCGGCCCGCGGAGGGGCCCTCGTCCTCGTGGCCGTCCAGGAAGCCGGCCAGGACGCGCTCGTTCTCCTTGAACGTGGGGGCCACGACGGGACCACGCGTCGGGTGAATGTCGCGACCGGCCTGGATGTCATCGATCATGGCCAGCGCCGAGGAAGGGGTCTGGTTGTCGAAGAATTCCCAGTTGACCATGACGACGGGCGCGTAGTCGCACGCCGCGTTGCACTCGATGCGCTCGAGCGTGATCTTTCCGTCTTCGCTGGTCTCATCGGTGCCGACGCCGACCTTCTTGGAGACCTTTTCCCAGATCTCGTCGCCGCCCATGACGGCGCACAGCGCGTTCGTGCACACGCCCACCAGGTAGTCGCCGGTGGGGTGGCGCTTGTACTGCGTGTAGAAGGTCGCGACGGCGCTGACCTCTGCGCGGGGCAGGTCCAGCGTGGCGGCGATGAAGTCGATGCCGTCGGGGCTGACGTAGCCGTCAACGGACTGGATCAGGTGCAGCATTGGCAGCAGCGCGGAGCGCGAGTGACCGTCCGGGTAGCGGGCGATGATCTGCGCGGCGTCCGCCTGCAGGCGTGCCAGGGTGTCGGGTGTGTAGCTCATCGGTCAACGCCTCCGAGAACGGGGTCGATAGCGGCCAGTGCGACGACCACGTCGGCCAGCTGGCCGCCCTCGGTCATCATGGCCAGCGCTTGCAGGTTGGCGAAGGAAGGGTCGCGGAAGTGCGCGCGGAACGGGCGCGTGCCACCGTCGGAGACGAGGTGAACGCCCAGGATGCCCTTCGCGTGCTCGACGGTCTGGTAGACCTGGCCGGCGGGCACGTGGAAGCCCTCCGTGACGAGCTTGAAGTGGTGGATGAGGGACTCCATGGACTCCCCCATGATCTCGCGGACGTGCTCGGCTGAGTTGCCCTGGCCGTCCGTGGCGACCGCGAGGCGCGCGGGCCAGGCGATTTCCGGGTCGGCGACCATGGTGGGCGCGCCGTCGCACTGGTCCAGCTTGTCGAGCACCTGCCAGATGATGCGCATGGACTCGTAGCACTCGTCGAAGCGAACCATCGTGCGGTTGTAGACGTCGGACTTGTCGCGGGTGGGAATATCGAATTCGAAGTTCTCGTAGCCACAGTAGGGCTGGCTCTTGCGCATGTCCAGGGGCAGGCCGGCGGCGCGCACGCCGGGTCCGGTCGAGCCGAGGGCCATGAGGCCGCTCAGCGGCATGACGGCCACGTCGCACAGACGCTTCTTGAAGATCGGGTTCTCCACGAGGATGTCCTGGAGCTCGCCGATGTCCTTACGGCAGCGGCGCAGGCGGTCACGGATGTAGTCCGTGGTGCCCTCGCCGATGTCCTGCACGACGCC
>JAHYYD010000103.1:1847-3073 GCA_019425105.1 Actinomycetota bacterium | reverse complement strand
ACGACGATGCGCTCGGAGGTGATGGCCTCGATCTCGTGCAGGACGTCGTCCCAGTCGCCGCCCTGGGTGAGGACCTCGGGGATGTCCTCGATGGGCAGGTCGGTCGCGCCGGCGGGCGCGTGGAAAGCGGTGGTCATCAGTTCACACTCCTACGAACGTCGGCGGAAGCGTTGACGGCGCCCTTGAACTCGACGGGGATGCCGCCCAGCGGGTAGTCCTTGCGCTGGGGGTGTCCGACCCAGTCATCGGGCATCGCGGTACGCGTCAGCGAGGGGTGCCCGGTGAAGATGATGCCGATGAGGTCCCAGGTTTCGCGCTCCTGCCAGTCGTTTCCCGGGTAGACGGAAACGATCGAGGGGATGCGGGGGTCCTCGTCGGGGCACGTGACCTCGAGGCGGATCATGCGGTTGTACGTGATCGAGTACAGGGGGTAGATGGCGTGCAGCTCGCGGCCCTTATCGAGGGGGTAGTGCGCGCCGTTGGTGCCCAGGCACAGCTCGAAGCGCAGGTCGGCGTCGTCGCGCAGGTACTTGGCGACGCGCGCGATGTGCTCGCGGGCGATGAAGATGCCGAGCTGTCCGCGGTCGATGGTCACCTTCTCGATGACATCGGAAACCTTCAGGCCGTCGGCGGCGATGAGCTCTTCGAGGACGTCAACGACCTGGTCGAACCAGCCGCCGTAGGGGCGGGAGGCCTCGCCGGGCAGGAAGGAATCGGTCACGAGGCCGGCGAAGCCGGAGGTGGAGGAGTCGGTGCCCGCGCCGAAGAGGCCCTCGCGGTGGGCGATGGGCTCGGGGAGGGCGAATCCGCGCTGGGACGAGGCCGGGGCGACCTCGGCGGGCGCGTTTTCCTCGGGGGTGGAAAGGTCGCTCATGCGAGGAGTCCCTTCATCTGGTGGGTGGGGGTCGCCTCGAGGGCGGCCTGCTCGGCGCGACGCGCGATCTCGCGGCGGTGAACGCCGAGGGGTTCCTTGCCGATCTGCTCACGCAGGACGAGGACCGCGTGGATGAGTGCCTCGGGGCGGGGCGGGCATCCGGGCAGGTAGACGTCGACGGGGACGATGTGGTCGCAGCCCTGGACGATCGCGTAGTTGTTGAAGACGCCACCGGAGGACGCGCACGCGCCCATGGAGATGACCCACTTGGGTTCGGGCATCGAGTCGTAGACGCGGCGGATGATGGGGGCCATCTTGTGCGACACACGGCCCGACACGATCATCATGTCGG
>JAHYYD010000103.1:0-1747 GCA_019425105.1 Actinomycetota bacterium | reverse complement strand
TCCAGGCCGCCGCGTCGCCATTCGTAGGCGTAGGGGACGCAGAGGGTGACCAGGAAGCTCATCATGACGACCAGTCCGAACAGGCCCAGCTGGTTGAAGCTGACGGCCCACGGGTACATGAACACAACTTCGATGTCGAAGATGATGAACGTCATGGCGACCAGGTAGTAGCGCACCGGGAAGCGACCCTCGGTGAGGTGAGCGCTGGTCGGCTGGATACCGCACTCGTAGTTGTCGGCCTTGGTCTTGGACTTCTTGGTGGGGCCCAGGATCGCGGAGGCGCCCAGGCCTCCGAAGGCTAGTACGAGGGCAGCTGCCGACATGATGAGCAGCGGCACGTAGGGATTCGTCATCGTTCCTCCCGGTTATCGGTGGTGGTGGTCATGCGGGGCGCACCACCTTGGTCAGCATTGTGATGAGTTGGTCGTCGAAGTCGCCCCCGGTCCTCTCGTACCCGTCCGACAGGAGTTTGTGGACGAGCGTCATGAGGCGCGCAATGGGCAGCCCGACGTTCGTGCAGGTGCGCATGATCGTCGGGTTTTCGATGAGCGCGACGAAGATGCGGCCCAGCTGGTAGTAGCCGCCGTATTCGTCGCGAAGCATGTGGGGGTATTCGCTCATGGCGCGGTCGATGCCGGCGCGGTGGGAGCGGGCCAGGGCCTGGGCGATGCACGAGGCCGCGTAGCGTCCGGCCTTCATGGCGGGGGCGATGCCTTCGCCGTTGTAGGGGGAGACCATGCCGCCGGCGTCGCCGACGAGGACGAGGCCCTGGGTGTAGTGAGGCTTGCGGTTGAAGCTCATGGGCAGGGCTGCCGAGCGCAGCGCACCGATCTGGTTGTCGGGGGTGAAGCCCCATTCCTCGGGCAAGTTCGCGGTCCAGGTCTTGAAGACCTCGCGGTAGGGCAGGTTCGTGGCGCCGGCGCGCGAGGCGACGGAGCCGAGGCCGACGTTGACGATGCCGTCACCCATGGGGAAGATCCAGCCGTAGCCGGGCAGCAGGTCGGAGGCACCGGGGGTGCCGCTCCACAGTTCGAGGTGGGATTCCATCCATTCCTCGTTGCCGCGGGGGCTCGCGAAGTATGCGCGTGCGGCGACGCCCATGGGGCGGTTCATCTTCTTTTCGAGGCCGAGGCTGGTGGCCAGTCGGGCTGCCACTCCCCCGGCGTCGACGGTGATGGAGGCGCGCACCGTAGTGGTGGCGGCATTCTTGCCGCGCCCGCTCTTGGCCTGCACGCCGACGACGCGTCCGGAGCCGTCCTGGATGGCTCCCGTGACGGTGACGCCCTCGTAGAGGCGTGCGCCTGCTTCGACGGCGCGCTGGGCGAGCGCGTGGTCGAGGTCCATGCGGGCGCGGGTCATGCCGTAGCCGGGCAGGGACTTCTGGTCGGGCCAGTCCATGTGGACGGTGTGGCCGCCGCCGATGACGGTCAGGCCGCGGTTTCGCATCCAGCCGGTGGTGTCCACGCCCATTGCGATGAGTTCGTGGACGGCGGCCGGGGTGAGCCCGTCGCCGCAGATTTTGTCGCGCGGGAAGGGGCTTTTCTCCAGGAGGATGACGTCGAGGCCGGCTCTGGCCAGGTGGTAGGCGGTGGAGGACCCGCCCGGGCCTGCGCCGACGACGACAACGTCAGCGCTCATGTCGCTAGGCATGGTGGATGCCACGGCATTCCTCCGTCATGTGGTGCGCGGGTGCGTCCGCGCGAGTGTGCAAGGTGGATGAAGCGTGCACATCACTTCATTCCGCAAG
>JAHYYD010000102.1 GCA_019425105.1 Actinomycetota bacterium | reverse complement strand
TCTCCGCAGGCACACACCCGCTTAACGAAGTGTCAACAACACCAGCCTAAGGCCAAGGTGGCTACGTCGTGTGTAGGGTTTCGGTGGCTTTTTTGCTCTGGGTTCTAGCAAGGTTCTGCTAGATTCTAGTGGTGCTTGTAACGCCGGGAAGTCAGGTCGCGACACATGATGGTTTCCCACCAATGTCGCACGTAATTCCCCCGCGACTACTTAAACATGTGAAATAGCGTCGTTGGAATTGCAACGTTTTCTAGCTATCTTAAAAAGTAACCGGATTAAATAACGTGCGACTTTTGTGGGGGAGGCGGGCGTAACGGTGGAGAGCGGTATTGATGGTGGAGCAGGATGCCGATGGTGGATCAGCGCACTGACGGTGGAATGGGGCGCCGAGAGTCATGAAAGCGCCTAGCGGCGGTGTGGGCGCCGACGGTTGGACATCGACAACCATGAAGGCACAGCAGCGGGGCGGGACCCCTTAGGATCCCGCCCCGCCTTCCACGCGCTATGTATCGCGAGCGACCACTATCAATAGCTGCCCGCCTCGCGTGTGGCCGCACCTCACGCTCGGGCGCGCTTCGCGCGCACGCATCACAGGTGGCTACCCGCGTTGGGGACTCGCCTGACTCCTGCGCAGGCTTCGGGGAGGTGGCGTCGCGTCCGCATCACGCGTCGTGACGCGCCGTGAGAATGAGCCTCACTCCTGCGCAGGCTTCGGGGAGGCGGCGTCGCGCACGCCCTCCTCGACCGCTTCGGAGATCGTGGGGGACACGAGCTTGGCGCCCACGAGAGCCGAGAACAGCTGCTGCAGGTCCAGGCCCAGTGAATCGCCCAGGCCGGCGTTGATCTGGCTGATCGACTTCGTGATGTCGCCGACCATCTGCGCGTTGTTGCCCTCGCCGTACATCGTGATGGTGTCGACCTTGGACAGTGGTTCGGCCACGGCGCGCGCCACCTCGGGCAGGGCACGGAAGTACATTTCCAGCACGGCCGCCTGGTTCATCTTGGTCATGGCCTCGGCCTTCTTCTCGAGGCCCTCGGCCTCGGCCGTCAGCTTCGCGCCGATCGCGGAGGCCTCGGCGCGGCCTCGAGCCTCGATACCCTGAGCCTCGGCGAGCATGGCCTGCTTGTCGGCGTCGGCCTTCTTGGTGCGCTCGAAGGCCTCGGCCTCGGCCTGGCGCTGACGCGCGTACAGGGCCGCGTCGGCCTTCTTCTCGGCGGCGTAGCGGTCGGCGTCGGCCTTCGCGTTCACCTCGGCCTGCAGGGCCTGCTTGGTGACGACGACTTCCTTCTCCTTGATGACCGCCTGCTGCTCCTGCTTGACGATGTCGGCCTGCGCGGTCTCGCGCTCGATGTCGCGGCGCTGAATCTGCGACTGGATCTCGTAGGCGGCGTCTGCCTTCGCCTTCTCGGTGTCGGCCTCGACCTTCAGGGCGGCCTGGCGCTTGGCGAGGTCCGTCTGCTTCTGGGCGATCTCAAGCTGGGAGGCGACCTGCGCGTCGTTGGCTTCCTTCTGGGCGACGGCGGTCGCCTGCGCGACCTCCTTCTGGGCGTTCGCCTTCGCGATGGCCGCGGTCTTGCGGATCTGCTCGGTGTTGTCGATACCGAGGTTGTCGATGACGCCGTTCTGGTCGGTGACGTTCTGGATGTTGAAGGCGACGATCTCGAGGCCCATCTCCTCGAGGTCCTGCTTGGCGTTCTCCTGGACGCGCTCGGAGAAGGCGGCGCGGTCAGTGATGATGTCGGTCAGTCGCATCTGGCCGATGATGGCGCGCAGGTGGCCCTCCAGGGTGTCGCGCACCTCCTCGGAGATTTCGGAGGTCGTCTTGTAGAGGAAGTTACGAGTCGCCGCGCGGAACAGCGTCTGGTCTTCGGTCGCGATACGGACCTTGACGGCCGCGTCGACGCGCACGTTGATGTAGTCGTTCGTGGGGACGAAGTCCGTGGTCTGGGCGTCGACGGAGATCATCGAGGCGGTCATGGTGTCCACGCGCTCGAGCAGGGGGACCTTCCAGCCCGTCTTGCCATGGAGGACGCGCTGGCCTCGGGGGCCGGAGATCACCTTAATTTCGCCCGGCGATGCGGAGACGAAGCTCGCCCACAGGAACAGGAGGATAAAGACAGTGGCAGCGACGGCGATGGCTGCGATGCTGAGGAGAGGCATGATAGCTGCTTTCACGTGAGGGATGCGGCCCCTTTTACCCGTGGAGCCGCGTAACGGGTCAGGATAGCAGCGTATGACGAAGGACTCAAACCAGTCGATGTGAGACGCCGCGTGCCCCTCCCGTCACGGCCGATCAGAGCGCAACGCCTCTTGAAACCGGCTGTTTGCGCGCCGTATGATGAGGCAACTGCGCAGTGAAACGCAGCGAGGACCGCCCAATGACGGGCGTCGGATACTGAAAGAATGATGTGCGATGGACCCAGGCCTCGTGGACCGTGATGATCGCGGCAGGCACAGCGTTGACGGACGAGGCCGGGGCGAGCGTCACGCCGGACACGTTCATCAGGGTTTTCATGACGATTCGCGAGGCGGATGCTGACACCGTTGTTCAACCGCAGACCGTCGCGCCGCCTCGGGCGCGTACCGGCTTGACGGCGGTCGAGTGGGGCGGGGGCGAGCAACACAAAATCTCGTAACTGACCGCGCGGGCGAGCGAAATAGCGACCCGCGCGACACAATGGAACCATAGAGTGGTGAGACGACGTCACCACGGACAGGAAGGTAGTGACATGGCCCAGGACTGGACTCGTGTTGAAGGCATGATTATCGGCCACGATCTGGACCCCAGCGTGGTTGCCGGAGAGCTGAAGGAGCGTTCGATCCTCGCGCAGCTCGAGTGGTTCCCCTCATCGCCGCAGCTGCTGGGTCTCAACGTCGCCGTTGATGAGGAGCGCGTTGCTACCGTGCCCGCCGGGTCGACCGAGGTAGTCCCCGGCCCGACGCCCGCCGAACTGGCAGATGAGCTCGCCATCCTCTTCGATGCTGAGGTGCGCATCGGGAATGCGACCGCCGACCACCTGCCCGAGGGTGACTCGCCGCTGGGCAAGGTGTGGCCCTCTGACGAGGAGAACGCCTCGGCCGTGGAGCCGACTCCCACCCGTATCGTTGAGATTGGCCGCACCCCCGCGTCGTCCGTGCCGCTCCTGGCTGCGCTGGAGGGCGTGGACCTGGGCGACCTCGAGCTTGCTGAGGGACACCGCGCGCTCCTCGCCGAGCTGCCCGCCGAGAAGGAGGGCTGGAACTTCGGCGACCTGCCGCTCGTGACTCTGTCCGTGACGGATGGCGAGTTCCAGGTCTTCCTGGTCACCGACGATCACCTGGAGCACATCGTGTCCCACAACTGGGGCATGGACGCCGCGATCGTTCCCGGTGGACACGACCGCACTGCCGAGCTGCCCGGCGAGGTCATCGACCTGGTGGGTGACCGTCTCGATCTGGCGGAGATCGCCGAGGCCGTCCCCGGCTCCGACGCCGAAGCACTGTGGGCTTCCGTGGCCACGACCGGCGAGGAATCCGTGTGGAAGGTCGTGCGCGCCCTCGGCCTGCCCGGCTCCGTCGCGGGCTTCCTGCTGGGCACCACCGACATTGAGGACGTCGAGGGCGTGTCCGTGCACCTGGCGCGCGGCATCTCGAACGCGATCGGCCGCAGTGTCGACATCATGATGGGTCAGCCGCAGTCGGTCGTGAAGCCCCTGTGGAACTCCTACGAGTCCGTGGCCGTCGAGCGCCCGTGGATCATCCACGCCGCCGTCGCCGCCGAGGCCATCGTCGGCACCAGCATGTTGGTTGCCGCCGTGCGTGCCTCCGCCCCGCGGTCCGGTTGGATGCGCTTCGCCGGTATCGTCGGCGGCCTCATGGTGGTCGATTCGATCGCGGAGCTTTCCCTGGCTAAGCACGTCTCCAAGCGCTTCGCGCGCCGCGCGGGCGAGGCGTAAAGAGCCGTCCACCGCATACGTATGAGGCAGCCGGGGTCGTTCGCGACCCCGGCTGCCTCGTCAGTTAGGTAGTGGTACGGGCGCAGGCCACGCCCGTACGCGTCAGGCCTTCAGGGCCTCGGCGGGGAAGTCCTGCGGGCGATCCGTGAAGATACCGGTGGCACCCCACGAAGCCAGCTCATGGGCCTGCTCGACGTCGTTGACGGTCCACACGTTGACGTCGAAGCCCGCGTCGCGCATCGCGCACACGTCGGACTCAGTGAGACCCTCAACGCCCGGGTGGATAGCGGTGGCGCCCAGGGCAGCCGCGCCCTCACGCCACTCCTCCGAGGCGCGCTCAATCAGCCAGCCGAGCGCAACCGTCGGGCACGCCTCGTGGAAGGCCGCGAGGAGCTCGTGGTCGAAGGAAGACACGATGAGTCGGGACGGAACCTTGTCACCGTTGAGAGTGACGGCCAGGGCCTCGATCAAACGCTCGCGCAGGCGATCACCGCCCGCGCAGGGCTTGATCTCCAGGTTCGCGCCCATCTGCTGAGCGTGCGCGAAGGCGAGCACGTCGGTGGCCTCGGGAATGCGCTCGAAGCGGTACGTGTCCGAGAACCAGCGGCCCGCGTCCAGTCGGCGGATGTCAGAGAACCCGAGCTGGTAGTAAGAGCCGGACCCCGTCGTCGTACGGTCCAGGGTGTCGTCGTGAATGACGATCAGCGAGCCGTCGCCCGCGATGTCGACGTCGAACTCGAACCACCGTGCGCCGACCTCCATGGCCTTGGCGAACGCGGCGATCGTGTTCTCGGGAGCCAGTGAAGAGGCACCCCGGTGGGCAAAGATGCGGGGAAATTCAGACATAGATGCTCCTAGCGTGAATGGGACGGGACGAACTGTCCCCTCACCATAGGTCGGGGTTTGCCTCGGCGCTGAGCATGGACGCGCGACCCGGACCGGGTTCGATGAGGACGGCCTCGTCGCGCTTCGACTGCAGGATGTTGGTGATGTAGGAGGCGAGGGCCTCCTCGCGCGGGATGTCGTAGCCGGCCTGCTGGGCCATGTACCAGCGGTGCTCGAGATACTCGTGGTAGAGCTGCGCGGGCTCCAGTTTGCCCGCCAGCTCGCGCGGAATCGCGCGCACCACGGGGGCGAACACGTCGGTGAGCCAATTGTGGGCAGCCTGCTCGAGGGGAAGGTCCTGGAGGCCGTTCGTCGCGCGCCACACGTCGATGTCGGCGAGGAGGCGCGCCGCCTGGTGTTCACCGACGTCCATGCCGGTCAGGCGCATGAACTTGCGGTTATGGTGACCGGCGTCGACCACCTTGGGCTGAATGACGAGGCGCTCGCCGGTCGAATCGGTGGACATGCGCAGCTCGGCGACGTCGAAACCGAGGTCGTTGAGGCGGCGAATGCGCTCACTGACCAGGTACTGGCGCTGATCGTTGGGAATGGATTCCTCGGCGGTGACTTCGGTCCACAGCAGGTCGTACTGGGTGCGGATGCGGTCGCCGACGTCGATCGGGTCGGCGTTTTCGGGGAAGAACCCGCCGGACTGGAGGTCCATGAGCTCGCCGATGATGTTCGTGCGGGCCAGGTCGACGTCGTACTCGCGCTGGCCGTCGGTGAGCTTGGGGTGCAGCTCGCCGGTCTCGGCGTCGACCAGGTAGGCGGCGAACTCGCCCGCGTCGCGACGGAACAGGGTGTTTGACAGGGAGACGTCGCCCCAGTAGAAGCCCAGGAGATGCAGGCGCACGAGGAGAAGCGCGAGCGCGTCGATGAGGCGCGTCGCGGTGTCCTCGCGCATCGACAGGGAGAACAGCGCGCGGTAGGGGAGGGAGAACTGCAGGTGCTCGGTGATGAGAACCGCGTTGAGTTCCTCGCCCTCGGGGGTCTCGCGGCCCGTGATGACGGCGACCGGCTGTACGGACGGGGCATCCAGGCGCTTCAGGTCTCGCAGGAGGTCGTACTCGTGATGGGCGACCGTCGGACCGATCTCCTTGACCGCGAACACGCGACCGGACAGGTTCACGAAGCGCACGACGTGGCGGGAAATGCCGCGGGGAAGTGCTGCGAGTAGGTTGGACGGCCACTCCTCGAGGGGAACATCCCACGGGAGGTCCAGAAGGGCGGGGTCGATTGCGGCCGCCGTAATGTCCAAAGCCATGAGAACCATTATCTCATCTTGAACGCCGTGCGTATAGCCCCGACTCGATATCTGCGCTAGTCGCGGCCAAGAACACATGCGGGCATAGCGAAACCCCGGCCTCGTCCTGGAGGTACGAGTGGACGAGGCCGGGGCCGATTATCGCTGTGCGTGAGCGCTACGCGTCACTCGGGCAGGCGAGCGCCCGTTGCAGCGGAGAAGTTGTGCTGCTGGCCCTCGCGGATGCGCACGTGCAGGACGCCGCCGCGCGCGGGCGCGGTGCGCGGGGGGACACGCACGATCAGCTGCTTGCCGGTGCCTTCGGCACCCGAACCCAGGGCCTCGCCCTCGGCCGCGCCGGCCAGGTGGCCGTACACGTAGGCGTCCGAGCCGAGCTCCTCAACGAAGTCGACCTCGACGGGGATGGAGCCCTCGGAGCCGTCGGCGACGACATCCAGGCCCTCGGGACGGAAGCCGATCTTGATCTTTCCGCCGTCCTCAGCGGTCATCGCGGCGCGGGCGGCCTCGGAGACGCGCACGCGTGCGGGGCCGAGCTTGGCCCACTCGCCCTCGACCGTGAAGGTGCCCAGGTTCATGGCGGGGGAGCCGATGAAGCCAGCGACGAACTCGTTGGCGGGACGCTCGTACATCTCCTGCGGGGTGCCGCACTGCTGGAGGAGGCCGCCGGCGAGGACCGCAATGCGGTCGCCCATTGTCAGAGCCTCGGTCTGGTCGTGGGTGACGTACACGGTGGTGACGCCGAGCTCACGCTGCAGGGAGGCGATCTGCGTTCGGGTCTGGACACGCAGCTTCGCGTCCAGGTTCGACAGGGGCTCGTCCATGAGGAACACCTGGGGCTTACGGACGATCGCGCGGCCCATGGCGACACGCTGACGCTGGCCGCCGGACAGGGCCTTGGGCTTGCGGTCCAGGTAGGGCTCCAGGTCGAGGATCTTAGCGGCCTCTTCGACGCGCTTGTTGATCTCTTCCTTGGGGGTGCCGGCGATCTTCAGGGCGAAGCCCATGTTCTCGCGCACCGACATGTGGGGGTAGAGGGCGTAGTTCTGGAAGACCATCGCGATGTCGCGGTTCTTCGGCGGAACGTCCGTGACGTCCTTGTCGCCGATGAGGATGCGACCGGAGTTGACGTCCTCCAGGCCCGCGAGCATACGCAGCGAGGTGGACTTACCGCAGCCGGAAGGGCCGACGAGGACGAGGAACTCGCCGTCCTTGATTTCGAGGTCGAGCTGGTCGACGGCGGGCTTGTCGGAACCCGGGTAGATGCGGGTCGCCTTGTCGAAAGTGACGGTTGCCATGGAGTTTTCCTTCCCACCGGCAGGTACGTGCCGGACGATCCGTTGTGGGGCGACCGTGGGGCGTCTTCGCCCACGGAGTGCGAACGCGGATCATTCCGCGCGCGCGACTAATAGCGAAGTTAGCACGCTCGCGCGCGGGTGTACAGTTCGGCTCAGATCGTGGATTCTCGGTGATCTTGTCCCCGCTGATGACGGGGACGAGGCCGGGGCCGCCCCGCGCGGATGGCCGCAGATGGGGGAGGGGCCAGGTAG
>JAHYYD010000101.1:6236-7793 GCA_019425105.1 Actinomycetota bacterium | reverse complement strand
GTCCACTCGTAGCGGGTGCGGCTCATGATCGCGACCCGGTCGCCGGGTTCGAGGCCGCGCGCGATCAGGCCGGCGGCGAGCGCGTGGACCTCGTCGTAGAACTCGCGCGCCGTGATGGAGCGCCACGTGTCGCCGATGCCGACCTTGCGCAGGATGAGGGGGCGGGTGGCGCCGCGCTGCACGCGTTCTTTGAGCAGGTGGGGGATCGTCGTGTGCTCGTCGATGCGCACCAGGACGGGGGCGTGCCACTCGAGGGCTTCGGTGGTCGTCTGCGCCTGCGTCGTCTCGTCAATGGTGGACGAGGCCGGGGTTTCCTTGTCGGTCATGCGTGCTCCCTGGTCGCTGGGCGGTGAGCGCCGCGCTGCTACGGGACGAGGCCAGCGGCGCAGCTGTTGCTTCCTCCTATCCTACGCTCCCGTAGGGTGGGGGAGAGGGGCTGTCTTTAGGGGTGGGTGCCTGTGCCTGCTGTCGCCGGGTGGAGCAAAGCTGCGTCGGTACTAGTCCAGGCCGAGCTCGGCCTTCACCTCGTCGAGCGTGTACACATCGTCGGGGTGCTCCTCGTAATCGTGAACAGTTTGCTTGATGAGAGCATCGAATTCTTCGAGAGTGTGCGCGCTTTCTGGATGTGCGAGGTAGTGCTCGAGCGCGGGCAGGACAGTGGTACGGAGCCATTCCTCGTCGTCCTCGGTGTACTCGCGTACGATAGGTGGCCGCGCGCCGGATGCGACGGCCTCGGCCGCTGCGAGTTCGTGCTCCTTGGGGCGCCAGAAGGACGTGATGTCCTGCTTCTCGGCAAGTTGGTACTGGATGAAGGCGTCAAGGAGCTCGTAGTCGAAGGGCTTGTCCCACGGCTGGCGGGCGACTCTCTTTTCGAAGTCCGTGCCGCGCTCACGCATGACCGGCTCGAAGCGGATCATGGTGGCGCGCTCGGGGGCCACCGCCATGTGCTTGGATGCGGCTGAGAACCCGATGATGTATGTCCCGTGGTGGATGAACATCGCCTGGTTCCACGCGATGCGCAGCTCCAGCTCCGGGTAGGAGAGTCCGACCCACACCACTACGTCGACCATCCGCTCACGGTTGTTGTCGTCGGGGATGGTCGCGAGGTACTCGTCAAGCGTCTTGATTGCCATGGCTTCACCCTAACAACGTCCATGCACATTTGCGGGGGTGCTGCTCGCATGCGCGTCCTGATAGGCCGTTGCCTGTTGACGGCTACCATCCTTGGTCCGGCTACGCCTCGTTTCTCGCTTCAGACATGACAATAGCGTCTATCCTTGCATTGGTGTTTTTCTTTCCAGAAGAGCAGTTGCCTCTTTTAACCGCCCCGCCCTCTCGTATGCGCTTGCTAGATTATTGAGCGCTATCAGTGAACGGGGGTGGTCTTCGCCGAGAACGCGGCAACTGTCGGCGAGAGTCTGCTCGAACAGAGTGATGGCATCGTTCATGCGACCAACAGATTCATATGCTCCCGCGAGATTGTTGCGCGAGGCCAGAGTATTGGGGTGGTCTTTGCCGAGGATGCGGGTGCTGTCGGCGAGCGTCTGTTCGTATAGG
>JAHYYD010000101.1:0-6136 GCA_019425105.1 Actinomycetota bacterium | reverse complement strand
GTGTGGGGGTGGTCTTCGCCGAGGATACGGGTACGGTCGGTGAGGACTTGCTCGTGTAGGCTAATGGCTTCCTTTAGACGGCCAACAGACTCATATGCGCCTGCGAGGTTGTTTCGCGATGCGAGGGTATCGGGGTGGTCTTCACCGAGAATGCGGGTACTATCCGCGAGGGTCTGCTCGTATAGGGCGATGGCTTCGCTGAGGCAACCAACATCTTGGTACGCTCCGGCGAGATTGTCGCGTGAAGTCATGGTGTCGGGGTGGTCGTTCCCCTGGATACGGATACGGTCGGTGAGGATCTGTTCGAACAGAGGTATGGCGTCGCTCAGGCGTCCCGCGGACACGTACGCGCTTGCAATGGCATCGGCACCATGCATGTGCTCAAGATCTGATGTGATTGTACTCAGCGCGGCCTCGGCATCGTCAAAGTGCCAAGATGAAGCAAACCATCGCACCAGCATGAGTCTGCTTTCTGGCGACTGAGCTTCAATGTCTAGGCGTTCGGCGCGGGCAATCCATGCTGCATTTGTGGCATCGCGTGGAACATTGCCTACCTCTCGCAAAGCATCGCTGAGGAGTGACAAGCGCACAGGAATAAGACCCGCCTCATCCTGTGCTCTGAGCTCGATCGCCTGGCGAAGTGAACTGGGTAGAGCCATGACAGGCTCTGCGTTACCGGCAGCAACTGCAGCGAGGGCATCCTCAACCTGTCCTAAGAGATTGAGAGATTTGACTCGTGAAGTGGGAAGGCTAGTCAGACGCCGAGCAAGGGTGCCGACGTCATCACTTTCCATCCTCGATAAAGCCATCATGCAGTAGTCGTTTTCGGAGAAGGTCTGAAGCTGTTCCATATCAAACCAGTTGGTGAGAAAGTCGACGATCAGCGGTAGTGGCTCACCTCTAGAATCCTTGATCTGAAATGCGAGTCGTGCGAGAGGCTCGGCAAGATCGTAGTAGGTCCGGCGACGATCAAGGAGAGCAGTAAAAATGGTCGAGGTGGGCTTGAGCCAGCCGCGTTCAGTCAGGTCGCTGACAGCCTTGGCCGTACTGCGCTGATCATAACCGATTCGTTCGGCAAGATCTTTAACTGGGAGGGGGCGGTCGGCCGTGGCGAGTTCTGCAACGATGAGGCGCTGCATGGGCGACAGTCGCGCCAACTGCTCCTGATAATATGGTGTCAGGTCGTCGAAGCGGTTGAGGAGTAATGCCGTAAGGTCGCGCAAGTCCTCAACCGTGAGCGCGCTGCCGAGCAGCGCCCACAGTCGCGGTTGCCCTCCAGCCAAATGTGCGATCGTATGAATCCGTGCGAGTGATTCATTGTCCGACAGGCGTTTAGCAAGCTCGCTGTTGTTCGCTTCTCGCGCCAGTGTTGTGAGCATCTCGCGTGCTTCTTCGGGGGAAAATGGATCGAGACGAATTGTGTCGAAGAAGCCGAAGAATGGGGCGGCATGAGATGAGAGACTGCGGTCTAGTCTCGTCGTGCTGGCGATAATCAATATCCCCGACTCTGTCTGTAGGAGATTTCGCAACTTCTGTTGGCCGGCGTCTCCGATAGCGTCGAGAATTTGGTCAAGATTCTCCGCAAGGACCAGAATTGGGCCATCTTCACGACTGGTATGTCGGATATGGGCATCGAGTTGGGGCTCAGTAGACTTCAGATCATCGAAATTAGGTACAACCCGCTCAAGAATCGCAGCGAGAAGCCGTCCATAGGACACGAGTGTCCATGGGTCTTCGGGTAGCCACGCAATTCGCAGAGGCTTGCTGTTGCTGTTGCTGGGGTCGGTGAGGCTCTTGGACCGATGATAAACCAAGGAAATAAGGTGTGTTTTACCCGCGCCTCGCGGTCCGACAAGAAGTGTATGATGAGGACTAGGCGTATGTCCCAGTGTTTTGATGCGCTTCATGAGTGCTTCGAGGACTGGCTGGCGAACCACAAACAGGCGCTCAAGCATTTCCTCAGGCATAGTCGATGGGGTAAAACGAGAAATAGGGACGGTGTTCATCGACGGTCCCACACTCCCTTCTTGCGTGCCCAAATGTACTGGAGCGCGGGGTAGCGCCAGCGCGCGGAGAGGCCTCGGCGTTCCAAATAATGGTCCTTGACAAGATCGTCAAGAGTAGCGGCTGCTTCTTCATTGGGTGCTAGAGAATCTATGGAGACCCACACGTTGGTCTCCGATAGTGCCTTCCGTAGAATGTCATCAGCGATGCGTGCGCGACCGTCGTAGTAGGAGGGCACCCTGGTTAGAAAATGCTCAAGGCCGTAAAATTGATCAGGGTCATCAATAAAATCCTCAAAACAATCGTGAACGTCGCATGGTCGGGTGACGTTCCTAGGTCCTTCACCGAGCATCTTCACGACATTATGTAGCAGGAAAGGGACTCCGCCAGTTACTTTCACAAGTTCGTTGATGACTGCGTCGATTAGCGGTTGTTCAATTCCTAGCAAGAGGCGGGAGGCGAGCTCTTCGGCCTCTTTGTCTGCTAGGGGGCCGAGCGGCACAGGATTCAGGTCGTTCAAGACGCCCTGCGTTGTATTGATTTCACGTAAGACATGGTGAAAACCGATGGAACCGGTGACAATCCATCGAATCCGTGATGTGTTTTGCCGCAGTGCCCTGAGGGTCTGGAGTAATTTTTCGGCTGAGCCGGTTCCCTCATGAACGGCGATATTGTTAATCGCCATGGGCACTTCATCCATCATGACGATTGGAATCGTCTTGCTGTCTTCGTTTTCAAGAGCAGAAAGGACTCGAGTTAGTAGGTCGTATGGAGGTGTCTGTCGAAAATAACTCTTGATTGCAAGCGGTCCCTTCGAGAGGGAAATTTCACTACTATCAAAGATAGTTTCCAGTTGCTTACGTACCCTCAGCGGAAGGGAGCTATCTCCGATTAGGGCCTCAGCTGTTTTGATAAGAAAGTCGTCAACTGTTTCTGTTCCTTCGTAGTCGATGAAATAAGAGTGGAACGACTGCTCTCGCGCGGCGAAGGTGCGCATCCAGAAGGTTTTGCCCATACGCCTCGGATCTGTAAGGAGGAGGTTTGAGCCGGCCAGTAGACGATCGCGGGCGTGTGTGGTCATCTCGACGCGGCCGACAAAGTTTGCTGGATCGCGGTCACTCCCGGGTTGTGGGATGATCGGCCGAAGTGTCATGACGCCCTCCTTGTGCGTGAAAACGTCCGGATCAATATACGTAGAACGTTACGTATAAGTATACGTGAAGATCTACGTATGTCAACTGAAGGTGCGTGAAGAGGCGTCTCGCTTTGTTCATATCGGAACACACAAGGGGGCCGCCCGTGGTGTTCCACGGGCGGCCCCCCAGCAGCCTAACGCTCAGCCCTTGCGCTTTGCAGGAGCCTCGCCCAGCTCGAAGGACTCGACGACGGCCTCGGTGGCCTCAGCGTCGTCGGAGGCAGCCACGGTCAGGGCGCCCACGGCCTTCGATGCGGCCTCCAGGTCGCCCTTCACGGACTCCAGGGCCTCGACCTGAGCCTGCGGGGCGCGCACCGTCACCGCCAGGAACGGCGTACGCGGCGACACCTTCGCCTCAGACTTCACGCGACGCAGCGCGATCAGAGCAGAGGACGCGGCCTCGAGCACCGAGGGATCGCCCTCGACGCCAGCCAGGTCCGCCACCACCGGCCACGGGGCGGTGTGCACGCTGCCCTCGCGGTACCAGCTCCACACCTCTTCCGTCACGTACGGCAGGTAGGGGGCCAGCAGACGCACGACGTTATCAATAACGATCGCCAGAGCCGCACGGGCAGACGCGGCCGAGGCCTCGTCCCACGCGCCATCGCGGTTGTAGGCGCGCTCCTTGACCAGCTCCAGGTAGTCGTCGCAGAACGTCCAGAAGAACGACTCCGTGACCTCGAGCGCGCGAGAGTGCTCGTAGGACGCCAGAGCAGCCGAGGCCTCGTCAATGACGGAGGCCAGCGCCGCCAGCACCGAACGATCCAGCGGCACCGTCACCAGCGCCGGATCCAGATCGATCGCCGCGCCCTCGCCGCCCATCGTGAGCGCAAACTTCGACGCGTTCAGCACCTTGATCGCCAGGCGGCGACCAATCTTCATCTGCTGCTCGTCGAACGCCGCATCCAGGCCCAGGCGAGCCGACGCCGCCCAGTAGCGCACGGCATCCGAACCGTACTTCTCCAGGATGCCCATCGGGGTCACGACGTTGCCCTTGGACTTGCTCATCTTCTTGTGGTCCGAATCCAGGATCCAGCCCGACAGGCCCGCGTGCTTCCACGGCAGCGCACCGAACTCCAGGTCCGCGCGCACCACGGTGGAGAACAGCCACGTACGAATGATGTCCTGGCCCTGCGGGCGCAGATCCATCGGGTACGTGCGAGCGAACAGGTCCTCGTCATCCAGCCAGCCACAGGCCAGCTGCGGGGACAGCGAGGACGTCGCCCACGTGTCCATGATGTCCAGCTCGCCCACGAAGCCGCCGGCCACGCCGCGCTGATCCTTCGTGTAGCCCTCCGGAACGTCCGTCGACGGATCGACCGGCAGCTGATCCTCGGACGGGGTGATGATGTCGTCGTAGTTGACCTGGCCGTCCGCGTCCACGCGGTACCACAGCGGGAACGGCACGCCGAAGAAGCGCTGACGGGAGACCAGCCAGTCGCCCTTTAGGCCCTTCACCCAGTTCTCGTAGCGCACGCGCATGAAGTCGGGGTGGAACTCCAGCTCGCGGCCGCGGCCGATGAGCTCCTCGTTCAGGTCCGCTCCCGAGGCCGGGTTCGTCCACGCGCGGCCACCGTTACGGATGTACCACTGGCGCGAGGTGACGATCTCGAGGGGCTTGTCGCCCTTCTCGAAGAAGTTGGTCTGACGCATCGTCTTGGTCGGCTCGCCCTTCAGCTCGCCCGACTCGCGCAGGGCGGCCACCACGGCCTCGCGCGCGGAGAACGTCGTCTTGCCGGTGATCTCCTCGAAAGCCGCGCGGCCCGCATCGGTCGTGATCCACTCGGGGGTCTCGGTGATGATGCGGCCGTCCTTGCGTAGGATCGCGCGCAGCGGCAGTTCCAGGTCACGCCACCAGTCGATATCGGTCGTGTCGCCGAAGGTACAGCACATGGCGATGCCCGCGCCCTTGTCCATCTCCGCCTCGGGGTGGGGCAGGATCGGCACCTCGACGCCGTACACGGGGGAGGCGACCGTCGTGCCGAACAGCGGCTTGTAGCGCTCGTCGTCCGGGTGGGCGATCAGGGCGACGCAGGCGGCCAGCAGCTCGGGACGCGTCGTCTCGATGCACACGTCCACGCCGTCCTCGACGGGTGCGCCCGCAGCGGCAGCCTTCGCGGCGGCCTCGGCGTCAGTGATGTGGAAGGCCAGGCGGTGGTAGAAGCCCGGGTACTCGCGGCTCTCCAGCTCAGCCTGGGCGACCGCCGTCTGGAAGGTGACGTCCCACAGGCCCGGGGCCTCGGCCTGGTAGGCCTCGCCGCGCGCAAGGTTGCGCAGGAACGCGGCCTGGGCGACCTTGCGGGCGCGCGCGCCGATCGTCTGGTAGTTCTGCTTCCAGTCCACGCTCAGGCCCAGGTAGCGCCACAGCGCCTCGAACTGAGCCTCGTCTTCGACGGTGAGGCGCTCGCACAGCTCCACGAAGTTCTTACGTGAAATCGGCTTCTGGTCGCGAGCCTTAATCGACTTGCCGTCGCCGCCCACGTGCGGGGGCTCGAAGTCGGGGTCGTAGGGCAGGGTGGCGTCCACGCGCACGCCGAAGTAGTTCTGCACGCGGCGCTCGGTGGGCAGGCCGTTGTCGTCCCACCCCATCGGGTAGAACACGGACTTGCCCATCATGCGCTGGTAGCGGGCCACGACGTCAGTGTGCGTGTAGGAGAAAACATGGCCGATGTGCAGGGAGCCGGACACCGTCGGCGGGGGAGTGTCGATCGAGTACACCTGCTCGCGCGTCGCGGTGCGGTCAAAGGCGTAGGTGCCCTGGCTTTCCCAGGCCTCACCCCACTTGGCTTCGAGGCCTTCGGGTGCGGCGCGGTCGGGCACGCGAGGCGCCTGCGCACGGGTGTTCATGGCCATAATTGAGTTGTCTCCATCCGAGTCGTGGACTGTTTGCCCCACTAGCCTACGTTTCCCCAGGCATTTCGGTCCAATGCTGGGCCT
>JAHYYD010000100.1 GCA_019425105.1 Actinomycetota bacterium | reverse complement strand
CAGCCACGGGGTACACGGCCTTCGTCTCGATCTGCGTCGGCGAGGCCATGAAGGAGGCGATCGACTCGGCGTTGACTCCCAGGGAGCTCGAGAGGTCGCGCAGCGTATTCGAGGAGGACAGCGACGAGATGTCCGTCGCCACCGAGTTCAGGTCGGACGTGATCGCAGCGACGTTCGTGGCGCTCGTCTGAGTCGCTGTCTTTGCCCCGTCCAGCAGGGAATCGAGCTGGTCGAGCAGGCCCGACACCTGGTCGCGCTGGCTGCGCAAGGTGTCGAGGGAGCCGCGCATCGACGAGGATGCGCTCGAGAAATCGTCAAGCGCCGACGAAATCGCGGGAAGCTGGGAGGAGACACCGCTGCGGGCGCTCGTCGCCGAGGCCGACACCGCAGCGGAGGCGTCGGAGGCCGACGTCAGCGCGTTCGTGATCGATGAGGATGACGCCGAGAGGTCCGAGTTGAGGGTCGTCAGGTTCCCGAGGGCCGCGGACAGCGCGGTGTTCTGGTTCGTCAGGTCCGCCAGAGCCGTCCCCGCGGCGGGCAGGTTCCCAATCCCTAGGGCATTCAGCTCCGTGAGCACCTCGCCCACCGAGTCGTTAATCGACGTGCCCTCAGTGAGCAGGCCACCCACGCGTCCGGACGCACCCTGCACCGCACCGTCGAGAGTGCCCGCGTCCGCAGAGACCCCCGCAAGGGCGCTCGCCGCGTTCGAGGACAGGCCGTCGAGGGCACCGCCCATCTGACCGGAGAATGAGGCCAGCGAGGTGCGCGAGTCGCCCACCAGCTGGTCCGCCTGGTCCAGGGACGCCGACAGATCCGAAGCTGCGCTATCCAGGTCGCTCAGGGTCGCGCGCGCCGAGGCCACCGAAGCCTTCGCCGCGTCGATCTTCTCCCCCACACCCTCCAGGGTCTGCGAGGCACTGCCCAGCTTCGCCGAGGCCTCGGACACCGAAGCAGACACGTCCGAACGCTTCTGGTCAGCGTTGTTCGCGATGCTCACCCCGGCCTCGGACGCCTTCTCCGACAAAACCTTGGCCACCGTCGACACGAACGCCGAGTTGATCTGGCGATCCAACGCCGTCGCACCCGCCCCCGTGATCTTGGGGGCCACCGCGTTGTTCTTCTCGTTGACGTAATACTGGATATTCGGCTTGACGTACGTACCGTCAACGATGCCCGTCAGGTCACGGGAGAAAGACGCCGGGATGATGAAGGCCGCGTATGAATCGCCGCGCTCGACCTCCGCACGGGCCTCGTCGGCGCTCACGAAGTGCCAGCCCAGCTGATCGTTCTGCTTCAACTGAGTCTCAAGCATCGCACCCACATTCACGGTGCCGATCCGGTCCTTGGTCGCGCCCTCGTCCTCGTTCGCCACCGCCACGCGGATGTGGGAAGTCTGCGAGTACGGGTCCCAGAAGCCAACGATGTTGAACCACGCGTAGAGCGCGGGCACGAATGCCATACCGATGATGACAATCCACGCGACCGGAACACGTACCAGCCTCAGCAGATCACGACGAAAAATCCTGACGGAACCTCGCACAAGGTCGCCTTCTTTCCACTATCGGCGGGCCTGCTTGACGTAGCGGCGCATCGCGCGCTCGGCCTCGCGCTGATCCTGCTTCTCGCGCAGCGCCTGACGCTTATCCCACTCCTGCTTGCCCTTAGCCAGGGCGATTTCGACCTTGACGCGGCCGCCGATGAAGTAGAGCTCCAGCGGCACGATCGTGTAGCCCTTCGCGGCCACCCGGTCCTGCATGCGCTCGATCTCCGCGCGGTGCAGCAGCAGCTTGCGCTTGCGAGTCGGCGCGTGGTTCGTCCACGAACCCTGGGAGTACAGGGGAATGTTCGCGCCGTAGAGCCACGCCTCTCCCCCGTTGATCTCGACCCACGCATCCACGAGGGAAGCGCGGCCCATGCGCAGCGCCTTCACCTCGGTGCCCATGAGAGCCAGGCCGGCCTCCCACGTGTCTTCAATCGTGTAGTCGTGGCGCGCCTTCTTGTTGCGGGCGATCGTCTTCTTCGCGTCGGAGGCAGCCTTGGCGCGCTGCCCCTCCGTGGGCTTGGGCTTCTTCCAATCCTTGGGCATGCTGCCTCCTTTCAGACTCGTTTTCCGCGCAACTTGCGGAAAGACCCCCGTAGCAAAACGCTACGAGGGTCCATCCTAACGCGGATTACAAATAATCCATCGGTTCAACGTAGCTTCCGTTCTGAATGACACCAAAATGCAGGTGGCATCCGGTCGCGTAGCCGGTCGAGCCAACCTCACCCAGCGCGTCGCCCGCGTTCACGTACTGACCCGGCGACACGTACTGGGCCTGCATGTGCAGGTACTCGGTGATGACGGAGTTACCGCCGACGAGGCCGTGGTTAATATCCACGTAGTTACCCGCCGAGTAGTCCGAGGACACCGCGTTGACGTAGCCCGAGGCCACAGCGCGAATGATCGTGCCGCAGTCGGCGGCCATGTCGGTGCCCGAGTGGCCCTTCATGATGCCCAGGACCGGGTGGTAGCGCATGCCAAACGGGCTGGTCACGACGATCGGAATGTCGAGCGGGCTACGGAAGCCCGACGCCGACACGTAGGAGGCCCCCGACGCAATGTTTGCCGCGTCGATCGCCGCGAGCTCGGAGCTGCGCGCCTGATAGTCCGCTTCGGCCTGGTCGAGCGAGGCCTGAACCTGGCCCTTCTGGGCATCCCACTCGGCCTGCTTGGCCTGCGCCTGCGTCTTCAGGTTATTGAGCTCAGTGAGCTTGGAGTCAGCCTCGCTCTTCGCAGCCTCCGCCTCGGCCTCGGCCTGCGCGGCCTTCTCCTCCAGGTCGGAGATACGGTCCGTGATCGCGTTCTGACGAGTGGCCTGCGTGCGCTGGGACGAGGAGACATCCAGCGCGGCCGTCATCGTCTGGCTCTCCGTGCGCAGCGCCATGTCGGCGGCCGCCGCACGGTCGGTGATCGACTCCGTACCGCCCGCGGTCAGGGCCACGGCGACCGGATCGACGTTGCCTTCGCGGTACTTACGGCGCACCAGATCGGCGATCGCGCGCTGAGCGTCGTCGGCCTGTGTGGTGGCCTGAGTCAGCGACTGGTCGATGCGGTTCTGCTCGCCCTGGGCGGCATTCAGCTCGCCCAGGATCGTCGCGTGCTCGCGCGACTTCGCGTCGTAGATCGCGGTCGCGGACTCGTAGGCGGCCTGCGCCACCGGAATCTGCCCGTTGAGAGCCTGCAGGTCGATGAAAACCTGAGCCAGCGACGCGTCGATGCCCTCCAGCTGCGACTGCAGGGCGTTGACCGTTGCCTCGGCCTCGGCGGCTGCGTTCGCGGCGGCGTCGCGCTCGTCGTCGGCGCGAGCAGGCATCGCCTGACTCATCGCCGCGAAGCACGCAACCGCTAGGGCAAGCGCGCCAACGCGCAGCGCGCGAGAACCCGGATGATGCAGGAAACGGGACATGAGACTTACGCCTTCGTGTACTTCGCGAGCGAGAACGCCGAGGCGATAACCGCCAGCGCGACCGCCGCCAGGACGAGGACCGGCGTCATGATCGCCACCTCGCCCATGCCGATAAAGTTCGTCCACCTAAAGGAGGGGGCCATCCAGCCCTGGACGATGAAGTGAACGCCGGCGAACAGCGAACCGATCGCGAACACGGCGCCCACGAGCGCAGCCAACGCGCCCTCAATCATGAAGGGAGCCTGAATGAACAGGTTCGAGGCACCCACGTATCGCATGATCTGCGTTTCCTGCTCGCGGCTCATCGCGCTCAGGCGGATCGTCGTCGAGATCAGCAGGATCGCGGCGACAACCATGATCGCGCCGAGGCCCAGGGCGGCCGTGCGAGCGGCACCCAGCACGCGGAACAGGGGCTCGACGACCTCACGCTGGTCGCGGACCTCGGACACGCCAGGGGTCCCGGAGAACTCCTCCTTGACCACCGAGTACTGCTCGGGGTTGACCAGCTTGATGCGGAACGCAAATTGCAGCATGTCCGGCGTCGTCCACTGGGTCAGCGCATCGTTACCGTTGAGACGCTTGAAGTTCTCGTAGGCCTCTTCCTTCGTCTCCTCGTACACGTTGGCCACGTACGGGGTCATCTCGGCGGATGCCAGCTTCTGGCGCACCGCGTCGATCTGCGCGTCACTCGCCTCGGTCGCGTTGCAGTTCGGGGCCGCGTCGTTGATCGCGCACATGTAGATCGTGACCTCGATCTTGTCGTACCACTCCGACTTCATCTTGGACACCTGCATCTGGGTCAGGCCCGCGATGCCCACGAAGAGGAGGGACACGAAGGTCACGAGGATGACGGCGACGCTCATCGCGCGGTTACGCGACAGGCCCTTGCCGACCTCGGACAGAATAAAACGAAGCTTCACTGGTGTTACCTCCCGGCCCCGTAGACGCCGCGGTTCTGATCGCGCACGACGTCGCCGGCCTCAAGCTCAATAACTCGCTTACGCATCTGGTTGACGATATCCGCGTCGTGGGTGGCCATGACGACGGTCGTGCCCGTGCGGTTGATTCGATCCAGGAGGCGCATGATGCCCAGCGACGTCTCCGGGTCCAGGTTGCCGGTGGGCTCATCCGCGAGCAGCAGCTCGGGACGATTCACCATGGCACGCGCGATAGCGACGCGCTGCTCCTCGCCGCCGGAGAGTTCGTGCGGCAGACGCGACTCCTTGCCGGACAGACCCACCAGCTCGAGCGCGTCCGGGACCGAGGTTTCGATCGCGTGACGCGGCTTTCCGATGACCTGCATGGCCAGCGCGACGTTCTCGTACACGGTCTTAGAAGGCAGCAGTCGGAAGTCCTGGAAGACCGTGCCGATCTGGCGGCGCAGCTTCGGGACCGCCCACGTGGACAGCTTGGACACGTCCTTGCCGAGCACCCACACCTTGCCGCTGGTCGCCTTCATTTCGCGCATGACGAGCTGCAGGAACGTGGACTTGCCGGAACCCGACTTGCCAACGAGGAACACGAACTCTTCGCGTTCCACCTCCAGCGAGACGTGGTCCAGCGCGGGCTGGGCACCAGGTGTGTACACCATGGTGACATCATCAAAACGAATCATGGGACCGTCCGATCGGGGTCAATAGTCCCTGTCAGATTAGGTAACGATCGGGTCACGCCCCTGCTGCGACACGCGGAAAACCGCCGGTGTGTCACTCAGCCCTCCGCCCGGGACGCCTTGGACACGCGCGCGGCCCCGGCCTCGTGCATAAATCGACGAGGCCGGGGCCGGGTGATGCGTTGCCGCGCGGCTCAGTCCTGGGCGGCGTTCTGTTCGTTCTTGCGCCAGCGGATACCGGCGTTGATGAAGCCATCAATGTCGCCATCGAAGACGGACTGGGGGTTGCCCGACTCGTACTCGGTGCGCAGGTCCTTGACCATCTGATACGGCTGGAGGACGTAGGAGCGCATCTGGTCGCCCCACGAGGCCTTGACGTCGCCGGCGAGCTCCTTCTTCTTCGCCTGCTCTTCCTCGTGGCGCAAAACGAGGAGGCGGGACTGCAGGACTCGCAGGGCGGCCGCGCGGTTTTGGATCTGGGACTTCTCATCCTGCATGGACACGACGATGCCCGTGGGGATGTGGGTCATGCGCACGGCCGAGTCGGTCGTGTTCACGGACTGGCCGCCGGGGCCCGAGGAACGGAAGACGTCGACCTTCAGCTCGGACTCGGGGATCTCGATGTGGTCCGTCGTCTCGATGAGGGGAATGACTTCGACGGCCGCGAAGGACGTCTGGCGGCGACCCTGGTTATCGAAGGGGCTAATACGCACGAGGCGATGGGTGCCGGCCTCGACGCTCAGCGTGCCGTAGGCGTAGGGGGCCTGGACCTCGAAGGTCGCCGACTTCAGGCCCGCCTCTTCCGCGTAGGAGGTGTCCATGACCTTCGTCGGGTAGCCGTGACGCTCGGCCCAGCGCAGGTACATGCGCAGGAGGATCTCGGCGAAGTCGGCGGCGTCCACGCCGCCCGCGCCGCTTCGGATCGTGATGACGGCGTTGCGCTCGTCGTACTCGCCGTCCAGCAGCGTGCGGATCTCCAGGTCACCCAGGTCCTTACGCAGCTTCTCCAGGTCAGCCTCGGCCTCGGCAAGGATGTCAGCGCTCTCGTCCGGGTCCTCGGCGGCCATGTCCACCATGGCCTCCAGGTCGTCGATGCGCTCGCTCATCTGCGTGACGCGATCGAGCTCGCTCTGGCGGTGGCTGAGCGCGCTCGTGACAGCCTGGGCGGCGCTCGGGTCGTCCCACAGGTCGGGCGCGGCCGCCTTCTCATTCAGCTCGGCGATCTGCGCGCGCAGCTTGTCCGGCTGCACGACCGCGAGGATGTTCTCCATCGTGGTGCGCAGGGACGGGATCTCTTCAGAAAATTCAATGGCCACCCATCCAGGGTAGCGGATCGGGCCGCCAACGAGGAATGCTACGGCGCTGTGGTGGCAGGGCTTACTCCCCCACCAGCGGCAGAGACGACGGTGCCCCGACGCCGAAGAGACGCCGGGGCATCGACAGGAAGCGGATCAGATGAGACCCATCGCGACCATCGCGTCGGCCACCTTGCGGAAGCCCGCCAGGTTCGCGCCGGCCACATAGTCGCCAGCCACACCGTATTCCTCGGCGGTGGCGACGGTGTTCGCGTGGATGTCAACCATGATCTGGTGAAGCTTGGCGTCGGTCTCCTCGAAGGGCCACTGGGTGCGGCCCGAGTTCTGCTGCATCTCGAGGCCGGAGGTGGCCACGCCACCCGCGTTGGAGGCCTTGCCGGGGGCGTAGGCGACGCCCGCGGCCTGCAGGGCCTCGATCGCCTCGGGGGTGGTGGGCATGTTCGCGCCCTCGGCCACCAGCTGGACGCCGTTCTTGATGAGGCTCTGAACGCCGGACAGGGGCAGCTCGTTCTGGGTCGCGCAGGGCAGCGCAACGTCACAGGGGACGTCCCAGATGGAGCCGTCGGCCACGAAGACGGCGCCGGGGCGCTCGGCCGCGTAGTCGGAGACGCGTCCACGACGCACCTCCTTGACGTCCTTGAGCAGCGCGACGTCGATGCCGGCCTCGTCCACGACGTAGCCGGAGGAGTCGGAGACGGCGACGACGGTCGCGCCCAGCTGCTGGGCCTTCTCGGTCGCGTAGATCGCGACGTTACCCGAACCGGAGACGACGACGCGCTTGCCGTCGAAGCTGGTGCCCTTCGCGGCGAGCATCTCGGCGGCGAAGTAGACCAGGCCGTAACCGGTGGCCTCGGTACGCGCAAACGAACCGCCCCAGGTCAGGCCCTTGCCGGTCAGGACGCCCGCGTCGAAGCGGTTCTTCAGGCGCTTGTACTGTCCGAACATGTAGCCGATCTCGCGGCCGCCCACGCCGATGTCGCCGGCGGGCACGTCGGTGTCGGGGCCGATGTGGCGGGAGAGCTCAGTCATGAAGGACTGGCAAAAACGCATGACCTCGGCGTCGGACTTGCCCTTGGGGTCGAAATCCGCGCCGCCCTTGCCGCCACCCATGGGCAGGCCGGTGAGGGCGTTCTTGAAGATCTGCTCGAAGCCGAGGAACTTGATGATCGACAGGTTGACGGAGGGGTGGAAGCGCAGGCCGCCCTTGTAGGGGCCGAGGGCGGAGTTGAACTGGACGCGGAAGCCGCGGTTCACGTGGATGTTGCCCGAATCGTCGGCCCACGGGACGCGGAACTGGAGCTGGCGCTCGGGCTCGACGATGCGGTCGATGATGGCCAGGTCGGCGTATTCGGGGTGACGCTCCGCGAGGGGGGCGATGGTCAGGAGGACCTCGTAGACGGCCTGGTGGAACTCGGCCTGGGCGGGATCACGGCGCTGAACGGATTCAAAAACGGAGGCCAGCGCGGG
>JAHYYD010000010.1:19596-20556 GCA_019425105.1 Actinomycetota bacterium | reverse complement strand
ATTGGTCGTAGATATGACGGTGTTCCTTACCCAGGTCAACGCGCACAATGTCGACGATCTTGTCGGGCAGATCGGGTGCAACTTCCTCCTTCGTACGGCGCAGAACAAAGGGGGAAACATAGGCCGTCAAACGCGCGAGCAGTGCCGGATCCGCACCATTTTCAATGGGCTTACGCACCCGCTGCTGGAATGTCTCCCACGGGGGCAAGAGCCCCGGGCACGTCAAAGAAAGCAATGACCACAGGTCTGACAGCGAATTCTCAATCGGCGTGCCAGACACCGCCAGCTTCCACGGTGCCTCGAGGTCGCGAAGGACGCGGTACGTCGCGGTGCGGGGGTTCTTCACTGCCTGCGCCTCGTCGATGATGACACCACCGAGACGCACGTCCTTCCATTGTTCACCCTCCAAGCGCGCCAGCGTGTAGGAGGTGACAACGACGTCGGCTTCCTCGACCTCCTGCGCAATCGTCGTTCCTCGGCGCGCGGCGGTTTCGCTCACGACGCGCACGCGCAGCTGCGGCGTGAAGGTGCGGGCCTGATCAATCCACACGCCAACAACGGATGTCGGTGCGACGACAAGAACTGGAAAGCTCTCACTCGCCGGTGCCTGCGCGTGTAGGGCGGCCACGGCAGAGAGAATCTGAACGGTTTTACCCAGGCCCATATCATCGGCCAAGATCCCACCGATTCCCCGCGCCAGCCGTGCCGTCAACCACGCGTGTCCACGACGCTGGTACGGGCGCAGGATCTTGCTCAGGGACGGCACAGGAGGCAAACCTTCATCCCCCGAGCCGCCGCGCAGCGGGGCGATGCGCGTTCTCCAGGCGTCGCTCAACCTCACGTGGTCGGATGCGGCGGCAACCAGATCGACCATTCCGACTTGCATGGGAGTGAGCCTCATTTCCTCACCATCCCAGCCCGACAGCGTACGAGCCTCCTCCAAGAGGGTGGCCAAAGAAC
>JAHYYD010000010.1:0-19586 GCA_019425105.1 Actinomycetota bacterium | reverse complement strand
CTCGACATAGTCCTGACCGCTGGCTAGTGCCTCAAGCGCCTCGCGCACACTGATCGTGACGGTGCCCAGGCGCAACCGCACATTCAGGTCGAACCAGTCGCGCTGGGCAGGATCAATGCTTAGCTCGACGTCACAGCCGTCTTCTCGCACATCAATCGCGCGTACATCCTCCGCAACATCCCACACGAGGCCATCTGGCCCCTCGGCGCTAACGATCTGTTCCAAGAAAGCAGGGACTTGCCACGGCGACAGGTGCCCCGTACGCGGTGGGGGCGTCCACAGATCCGCATCCGGTACACTCCCCCACGACTCGACGCGGCGCACAATCTGCGCCACGGCCTCATCCTTCATACAGTGGGCCACAGGAGTGCGCGAGCGCGACGCGCCCTGCTCATACTCCGCCCACCAACGCACAGCAACAGACTCTCCATCGCGGCGCACCGTGCCAACGAGGGAGACATCCGGCCGCGCCTGCGCGTCGAAACTCCCGTCGGAGGACGCCATCGAAAAACGCCGCAGAAGCGCCGGCAGCCACGATCCTCGAAACTCAGCGACGTCCGCCGAGGGAATATGCACAGCGCGATCGAGAGGAAAGCCGTCGAGGGTCGCCAGCCCCTCGATGCGCGCAATCGTCCGCCCTCCATCGAGCAGTAGAACACCCGCATCGCGGTCGATGCGAGGCCTGGTCACCACGTCATCTCCGTTACGCGCAACAACTCTGACGTCAAGGCCGCCATCGTCAGCGCGCACATCGATGTCCGCATCCCACGTCGTATGAGACAGCACCACCCGGTCGCGCGCCTCGGGCGACGCATACAGCTCCACCCCAGCTCGCACCAAGCGCGCCAGCCACGCGTATGCATGCTCTCCCAGCGAGCTGAGCGTCACTTCCGTACGCGAATGCCACGAACGCGACTCTCGAGACAGGCGGTAGCCCTCGCGCATCAGCGAGACATGCGTCGGATCAAGACCATCGGTCACCGACGCCCACTGGGTTGCCGTCAGATCGAGCCACGAGGCGCGCTTCGTCGTCCACGCCGACGAGGAGCCACGGCGAAGAGGAACGAGAGACGGCTCGACGCCGGGATCATGGGCATCAACAACGAGGGCCAAGGGATCGCCCAGATGGTCGCGATCTGCTCCCAGCATCTGCTCAAGAACCCGGCTCCATTCGGGCACAGTGCGACGCTTCTCGCGGGCATCCTCACGTCCGACGATAAGCGCGGCAACCGCATGCGGGCAGTCGCCTCGAAGCGGGCATGCGCATGAGAGCGATGGACGCAGCACCCCCTGTTCGACACGCACACGATACGTCAGCCCCGCCTCTTTGACACGCGCCTCAGCTCGTTCGCCGACCTCATCCCAAGAAAATTCACGCACCGCACCGCTGCGTGCCAAACGCAGACCGTTTGCCCACGTCGCCGGGCCGACGAGGGCCATCACATCGTCATCCGACAGCGAGGCCAGCGTTTCACTCAGCGACAGCGATACCATCCTTTCAGTCTACGGCACGCACCAGCGCCCGTCACCGGCTCACTGGGTCACTCCTTCCATCGCCCACTCCCCTCCCTGCCAAACAAGGAGCGCATCCCGGCCATCCTCAAGCAACACCCTCATGTAGGCGCGCGGGCGCTCCTCGGCCCACCAACGTCCCCACACCGGCCAGGGACCCACCACGCGCACGACCGCGATGCGTCGCCCCCTCCCGGGCGTGGACAGTGTCGGGTCGTGGGCTTCGACGACATAGGCGGGTGTCGCGCTCAAGGCTCCCCGATGATCAACACGCACGTCATCGAACACACCCGAAGCACTCACCACCCTCACGCGTACGGGCTCGTCAAAAAGCGTCGCCGGAGGCTGAGCAATGCGCCCCTCCCACGCCCCCTCACACGAACGCAGGCGAGGCTCACTGCCCCATCTGGCCATTACCACGCGACTACGAGGATCATAACCACCCTGCACCCGCGGAACGAGGAGCGCATCCGGCCCCGCCATACCCTGGATGCGCACGACACTGCGCGATACGTCGCGCTCGCGGTCTCCTCGTCCCCACAGTGCGGTCGCACCCTGTCCCTCCCGGGGATCGCATGCGGTGACGCGGATGCTGGCTACAGCACCACTGGGACCATCGACGCCAGACGTCCATCCCGCCAGCGTCCATCGAACGCGAAGCGCGACATCATCGGGAGCCCACAGATCGCATCCGCTCCACGTGCGAGTGCGTTGCCCGTCCCCTGCGTCTTCTACGTCAATGCGCAGCGTCTGCGAGACGAGCCCACCCTGCGCCAACTTGTGCGACAGTTTTCGTGCAATGCGCTGAATGGGAACCATCATCGTGTCGATGGATTCTCCACCGGAATCAATATCGCACTGCACCGCAATGTCAGGCTGGATACGATCAGCCGAAGCACCGGTGTGTTCGCCTCCAGATGCAAGGATCCAGAGCGCGTCGCCAACGTCCCCGAAACGCTCACACACGCGACCGCGACCAAGGCTAAGAAAATCCGCGCAGGTATGGACCCCTAGGCCTTGCAAGAGCTCGACAGTATTCGATGCTCTGCTGCCCATTGCGGGAGAAACAGAGCGAAGAACCTCGCGTAACGGTATGTGTCCCAGGAATGATTGGGTTTCCTCGGGAGGAACGATACGTCCCTCACGCGCCGCTTTCAGGGACGCAACCGGACCGTCTGCAATGCCGACGAAGCATTCGACTCCGACAGCCTCCTCGATCGCCGACACCAGAGCCGAGGCGGCGGCCTCTTCGCTTCCGTACCAACGAGCCGGGCCCCGCACCCGACACCTGGCCAGGCCCGGACGCATGCACTGAACCCCAGCCGCTACTGAGTCGAAGGCGTCAATAACCGCGCTAAATGCCCTGGCCTCGCGATCGGGATCGCGAGGCAGACAGAGGAGGTCGGGGCATAAAAAAGTCGCCTCCCGTACGCTCATGCCGCTCCTGACGCCAGCCCGCCGAGCCGCCGCGCTGGCTACCTGGATGCGTTCAGCATGCACGACGGCCCCGGCCCCACCCGGCGGCAGGTCAACCACGAGGCAGTGGACCGGCCAGTCGGGCACCCACACCACCATGTCACGCACCTAGACCACCAGCCGCATTCGTCGATGTGGCGCGGGGGTGCGAGAAAGCCCCTGCCAGGGAGAAAGCGTCACGATTGTGCGTCCCATTGAGCGGGCACGCGCCGCCAGGTTTCGCTGGTGCGGTCGGGATAATTCAGGTATATCGAGGCAGATGACATCGCAGGCATCCACCAGAAGGGCGCACAGATCGCCCACCTGGTGTTCTTTCTCCGCATTTAAGACGAGAACACGGTCGAGGTTCATCCCCTGCTGAGCCGCCCACTCCCAACCGATATCGCCAACTCCACACACACCGATCCACCCACCGGTGGGGCACACATCAATGAGTAGACGGATGAGTTCGGACCTGCTCGTCGGTCCTAGGAGGACGAGAGAGGTACCAGCAGGCACATGCTCAATATCGTCGCGTGCTCGTAGTCCAACAGCCTGTTCGGCGCGGTTTAGTACGTCGCGTGCCGCGAGCAGCCGTGCGTGCGCGTTGGTCATCACTCCCCCCTTCCAACAATAGAACACGTGTTCGATAGGGGAAGTGTAGAACCGCGCTCACACATCTGCGTCCCGAACGCCGATCGAGCGCACATAGGTCACAATGGAGGCACCGCGAAAAGGAGAAGGCATGAACATCGACCAGCGCCCACCTGCCCCCAGCCCCTACGAAGGCCTGGACGTCCCCACATTCACACTGACATCGAGCGTTCTCACCGATGGTGCGCCGATGCCCGAGTCAGCGACAGCCGACGCAGGTTCCTTTTCTCCGGATCTCGCGTGGCATGGATTCCCACAGGAAACAGCAAGCTTCATGCTGACCTGCTTCGACCCGGACGCCCCGATCCCCTCGGGATGGTGGCACTGGGCTATCCTCGATATCCCCGCATCGATGACTCACCTGGAGGCGGGGGCGGGAGCCTCCGATCTCATGCTGGACGGTCCGGCTTTCCACCTGCGCGGTGATGCGGGTGAAGCCTCATACTTCGGGGCCGCTCCCCCGGTTGGCGACCGCCCGCATCGCTACGTATTCGCGGTGCACGCCCTTGATACGGATTCGCTCGGGCTCGATGACGATGCGACTCCAGCCATGGCCTCGTTTGTGGCGCTTGAGCACATCATCGCGCGCGCGACCCTGACCGTTACTCACCAGGCCTGAGGATTATGCTGCACATTATTTTTTGGGAGCCGGAAATCCCCGGGAATACGGGTGCTGCGATCCGTCTGTCGGCATGTACCGGATCAATGCTGCACCTGGTCAAGCCGCTGGGCTTTGACATGGACGACGCGAAGCTTCGTCGCGCCGGCTTGGATTACCACGATCTCGCGCACGTCATGGTGCACGAGAGCCTGGACGAGGCTCTCGCTCAGGTGCCGGGACGTATCTGGGCGCTCACAGGACACGCCACCACCATGTACGCCGACATCTCCTATACCGATGGCGACGGCCTCCTTTTTGGTCGCGAGTCAGTCGGTCTCTCCGAGGAAGCGATGAATCATCCCCGCGTCGCAGACCGCGTGCGTATCCAGATGGTTGACGGCGTCCGTTCCCTCAACCTGGCGAACTCCGCGTCGATCGTCCTGTACGAGGCGTGGCGTCAGCTCGGCTTCCCAGGAGGCATCTAGCCCTCAATGGACATAAAAGAAGCGAGGCCCAGGTCGGATGAATCCGCCGGGCCTCGCTTGCTGCGGGCAACCCCTGCGAGGCGGTGGCTCAGCTAGCCCTCCACGGGGCGGAAGGGCGCTCCACCTGCTCCGCGAGGGAGACGATCCTGCGCGGATTCGAACGCCACATCCACACCAGGCCGACAACTGAGACGACAAGAGGTAAGTAATAGAAGTCCACGCCAAAACCGGTCCATGCGGAGCGTGCGGAATTGAGTTCATCGAGACCGAGCGACGCAACCCACAAAATAATCGGGATAGCGATCGATAGTGCAATCGTCACCCAGCCGACCAGACGCATGCGTCGTCCGTTGTGCGTCAAAGCCGTCGCAGCAATGAGGTAGTCGACGCCAGCAAGGAGTGCAACGATTCGTGGCCCCCAGGGCTGGCCCTGGGCATGAAAGAGATCGAGAATAGCCGTCACAAAAATCCAGGCTCCCAGGAGCCAAAACAAAGCGATGATAATGCGGCCAAGTCCAAGCGACGGCGGGCGCTGATCGCGCGCACCGACAGTCTCGTTCGTTGCGTCATGTCCATGCACGTTACCGATCCTACCGAGACCGTGGACGCCCTGCATCGCATCAACGAAGCATCCTCAACAAGAGGGTGTCATGTGGCCTGATACACCGGGATGAAACACTGAGCTTCAAGACAGTATTGCCCAAACGTGGGACAATAGGCCTATAAGGACCGTGAGGCCCGCCATGAAAACAACCATCTGAGCTCCGGCTCATCAACGAGGAGTTTTAAACCTTGAGCGAATCGACCTACGACATCGTCATTCTGGGTGCGGGTTCCGGCGGCTACGCGACCGCCCTGCGCGCTGCGCAGCTGGGCATGAAGGTCGCCCTCATCGACGGCGACAAGGTGGGCGGCACCTGCCTGCATCGCGGCTGCATTCCCACGAAGGCGTACCTGCACGCCGCAGAGACCGCCGACGCCGTTCGCGAGTCTGCCAAGTTCGGCGTGGCCTCCACCTTTAACGGTATCGACATGGCTCAGGTCGGCAAGTACCGCGACTCTGTCATCTCCGGCCTCTACAAGGGTCTGCAGGGTCTGCTCAAGTCCCGTGACGTCGAGGTCATCTCCGGCTGGGGTCGCCTCGCTGATGCGAACACCATCGAAGTAGGCGGCCAGCGCATCACCGGCCGCAACATCGTTCTGGCCACCGGCTCCTACTCGCGTTCGATTCCCGGCCTCGAGATCGGCGGCCGCGTCATTTCCTCCGATCAGGCGCTCCAGATGGATTGGGTTCCCTCCTCCGTCGTGATTCTCGGCGGCGGCGTCATCGGCCTCGAGTTTGCCTCCGTGTGGCGTAGCTTCGGCGCTGAGGTCACGATCATCGAAGCCCTGCCCCACCTCGCCAACAATGAGGACGAGGCCATCTCCAAACAGCTTGAGCGCGCCTACCGCAAGCGCGGCATCAAGTTCCACACGAACACCCGTTTTGCCTCGGCCACGCAGAATGAGCAGGGCGTTCACGTTCAAACCGAAGATGGTAAGGCTTTCGACGCTGACGTCCTCCTGGTCGCCGTCGGCCGCGGCCCCGTCACCGAGGGCCTGGGCTACGAGCAGGCTGGAATCACACTGGACCGCGGCTTCGTGATCACCAACGACCGCCTGCACACCGGCGTTGGCAACATCTACGCGGTTGGCGACATCGTCCCCGGCCTCCAGCTCGCTCACCGCGGCTTCATGCAGGGCATCTTCGTCGCCGAGGAAATCGCCGGCCTGAACCCGACGATGCAGGCGGATATCAACATCCCGCGCGTGACCTTCTGCGAGCCGGAGATCGCCTCTGTCGGCATGACCGAAAAGCAGGCGCGTGAAAAGTATGGCGACCAGGTGCGTACGGTCGAGTACAACCTCGCCGGAAACGGAAAGTCGTCTATCCTGGCCACATCGGGCATCATCAAGCTGGTCTCGGTTGAGGGCGGTCCGATCGTGGGCTTCCACGGCATCGGCGCACGCATCGGCGAACAGATTGGTGAGGGCGAGCTCATGGTGAACTGGGAGGCGTACCCCTCCGACGTCGCTTCCCTGATCCACGCGCACCCCAGCCAGAACGAGTCGATTGGTGAAGCGGCTATGGCACTGGCCGGCAAGCCGCTCCACGTCCACAACTGACCGAAATTTTTTAATAGGAGAACACACAATGGCAACTTCAGTGACCATGCCCGCGCTGGGCGAATCCGTCACCGAGGGCACCGTCACCACGTGGCTGAAGCAGGTCGGCGATACCGTCGAGCTCGACGAGCCCATCGTTGAGGTGTCCACGGACAAGGTCGACTCTGAGGTCCCCTCCCCCGTCGCCGGCGTCCTGCTGGAGATCCTGGTCCCCGAGGACGAGACCGTCGAGGTCGGCACCGAAATCGCGCGCATCGGCGACGCTTCCGAGGCCTCGGCTGCCCCCGCCGCCCCTGCTGCCGCCCCCGTCGAGGCTCCGGCTGCCCCGGCTGCCCCGGCTGCCCCGGCTGCGTCGGCGCCCGCTGCGGCTCCCGCGCAGGGTACCGAGGTGCGTATGCCTGCTCTGGGCGAATCCGTCACCGAGGGCACCGTCACCACGTGGCTGAAGTCCGTGGGCGATGCCGTTGACGCCGACGAGCCGCTGCTCGAGGTGTCGACGGACAAGGTTGACTCGGAGGTTCCCTCCCCCGTGGCCGGTTTCCTCGCGGAGATTCGTGTTCCCGAGGATGAGACCGTCGAGGTCGGAACGGTCGTCGCGATTATCTCGTCGTCGGCCCCGACCGCCGCGTCGGCAGCAGAGGCTGCAGCTCCTGCTGCACCCGCTGCGCCTGCTGCACCCGCTGCGCCTGCTGCACCCGCTGCACCCGCTGCACCCGCTACTCCCGCCGCTCCCACGGCTCCCGCAGCCCCGGCTGCGCCGGTGGATCCGTTCCCGAATGCCTCGACTCTGGCACAGACGGCGTCGGCTGCCCCGGTCGTCGAGGCCCCCGTCGCCGTAACCGGCTCCGCGTACGTCACGCCCATCGTGCGCAAGCTTGCTCGCGAGCTCGGCGTCGATCTGACAACAGTATCGGGCACCGGTGTCGGTGGCCGCATCCGTCGCGAAGACATCGAGGCTGCCGCTGCTGCTGCCCGCGCCGCAGTTGCAGCGCCCGCGGCTCCCGCCGCGCCGTCAGCTCCGGCCGCCACGCAGCCTGCAGTCGTCCGTGAGCCCTCGCCGCTGCGCGGCACGACCGAGAAGATGTCGCGTCTGCGTCAGACGATCGCCCGCCGCATGGTCGAGTCGCTGCAGACTGCCGCTCAGCTGACCACGGTCATTGAGGTTGACGTCACCAAGGTCGCCGCTCTTCGTGCGCGCTCCAAGGACGCCTTCCTGGCCAAGCACGGCACGAAGCTGACGTTCCTGCCCTTCTTTGTCAAGGCTGCAACGGAAGCTCTCGCCTACCACCCGAAGATCAACGCGACCATCAACGACAAGGAGGTCACGTACTTCGATCACGAGCACGTGGGTATCGCCGTTGACACGCCGCGCGGTCTGCTGGTTCCCGTCATCAAGAACGCCGGTGACAAGGACATCGCTGGTATCGCAGCATCGATCAACGATCTGGCTGCCCGCACCCGCGACTCGAAGATTGGCCCGGATGAGCTGTCCGGTTCCACGTTCACTGTGACGAACACCGGTTCGGGCGGTGCCCTCTTCGACACCCCGGTCCTCAACATGCCGGAGACTGCGATCATGGGTGTTGGCACGATCGTGAAGCGCCCCGTGGTCATGAAGGGTGCCGATGGTGGTGACGTCATCGCGATTCGCTCGATGGTGTACCTGTCGCTGTCCTACGACCACCGCCTGGTGGACGGTGCGGACGCCTCTCGCTTCCTGATGGATGTGAAGAAGCGTCTCGAGGAAGGCGCGTTCGAGGCCGACCTGGGTCTCTGATCACCGCTTATCACCCGTGATGGGGTGGGTCTGCGTGGCAGGCCCACCCCATCAGTATGTGACGCTACCCGGCAGAACCCGGCGCCGTATCGCTCTGTCCATCGTCTGCAGTGACCGGTTGCGCTTTGACAACTTTGCCGGACACGGGATCAACGCGGATAACGAGATCTGTTGCTTCCGGTATATCGCGGTTTTCACATTCATCCGCGCGGCACACCTGAGATGACTGGACGGTGAGTGTTGCACCCACATCGATTGCTCCCTGCTCACAGGAGAGCACAGCGACATTGTCAATCGTCGAAGAGAGGGCCGCGACGCGAACACCTTGCGAGCGCATCGTGTCGATTCGGGTCGTGTCCTGCTCGAGTAGTTCGCCCCCGAGTACCGAGTCGAGAGCAGAGGCGTCACCGTCCACAACGGCACGATCACGCGTCGCGATTGCACGACTAATGAGATCGGTGAGGGCAGCCGGTTCACACATACTGGATGGGGCGGGCGAGGAAGTCTCCGGGCCCGACGATTGTGTGCCGGGTGCGCTACCTCTGGCCTGTGAGGTCTCGCGCCACGTCCCATACGCAATGATGGCCAGACCTGCCATGATCACAACGAGGCCACCGACGAGAATACCCACCCGCCACCGTCTCCCAATTCGCCTCGCGCCGCTGCGGTGACGCATATCCTGCGAGAAGTCACCCTCGTCATATTCAGTGACTGTGTCTTCGCGCAGTGCAGCAGCCCGCAGTTGAGCGATGATACGTTCGGGATCGACGGGCTCGCGCAAGATGATGTGCTCATCCGCTTCGGTAACCGTCGGGGTCGCATCTGCGTGCCCTGACGACGAGTCAGAGAAACCTAAAAGCTCCAGCTCTTCGTCCATGTTCAGGAGTGTGGCGATCTGACGGAGACACTGTCGGTCTCCCGCCATCCCTGATGTCTCGAGACTCCACCCGGGGGTCCCTTCGCCGTCACCGATTTCATCGATGAGGTCGATGATGACGGCTCGACCTTCAGGGGTGATGATGATGTTCGTTGGCGTCAGGTCCCCGTGCGCGATTCCGGCGGCGTGTAACGCGCTGACGCCAGCCGCGATCCCGTGGACGATCTGACGCCGTGTTGCGATCGGGCGGAGGTCAGCCGAACCGAGTTCAGAATCGAGAGTTCGTCCGCGCACATAGTCTTCGACGATTGCCCACCGGCCGTCATCCGAGCGCACGACATCGCGCAGGGTAACGACATGGCGCGAGCTGATGGATGCCCACGCTTTCCAACGCGCAAGGTTGTGCTCCCCCTCTCGAGGGGAGCGTAGCGCGACTAATGCATCGCCTGCGTCGGTGCGCGTCCTCCACAATGGACCATTGCTCCCAATGTGAAAAACCTGCCCAATGTCATATCCGCCGATTTTCATGTTCCCATTGTCCAAATCCGCATAATGTGATGCAACTCATTTTATAAAGTACCTGGTCGGACGCGAGCGCTTTTACTTATCTTCTCCGCGTAGAATAATGACCCTATGAGTGAATCGAATCCCCCCGCTAAGAGGCGCTTCTATCAGAACATCCTCGATGCGTACCGCCTGACCGCACGCACATACCCTGCGCTCCCGTGGATGCTTCTCGGAACAGCCGCTGTGGTGATCGCTATCTTCATGCTGGTGGCCTGGCTGTCCAATACCTCGTGGATTGGCTGGCTTGTCGTTGGCCTCATGGGCTCGTTCACCGCAGCTCTTGCCCTTCTGAGCTTCCTAGCGCGCCGGGCTCTGTTCTCACAGGTCGAAGATACTGCGGGAGCCGTCAAGGTCGCCCTGTCCCAAATCCAGCGGGGCTGGGTCATCCCCGAGCAGCCTATTGCGTTTACCCGCGAGCGGGATCTTGTTTGGCGCATCGTTGGACGCGCCGGAGTTGTTCTCATCTCCGAGGGTCCCGCCTCGCGCGTTCGTCCGCTTCTGCAAGCGGAAGCAAAGCGAGTGACCAAGGTGATGCGCAACGTTCCGGTTCATCAGATTCAGGTGGGACGCGAGGATGGTCAGATCGCTCTCAAGGATCTCCAGCGCGAGCTGCGTAAACTTAAGAACGTCCTGACCCCCGAAGAGGTCCCCCAGGTTTCCGCACGCATCAACGCTCTGCGCTCGGGCGAGCCGCCGATCCCGAAGGGGATCGATCCACTCCGCGCCAAGCCGTCGCGCCGTGCACTGCGAGGCAACTGAGCAACTGTTCCAAGTGGGCAAGCACTGAGTGCTTGCCCACTTGTGTATCCACTATCCGAGACGACCACATAATGCATACTATGCATGTGCTTGCATATTGAGCACACAGTTTCACTGACGCACGGATACCGAGGAACATAATCATGCATACGAAGACAATTTTCGCCACACTCGCCATAGCCGGTGCCGCGACAGCCCTGACAGCGTGCGCGGACCCAACAACGAGCACGGGCTCGGGAGGTGCGACAACGACGGCGACCGCATCGAGCACGACGTCATACGATGTTTCCTCGATCCCCACAGTCGACGAGATCGCAGCACTGGTCCCAGACGATGTCAAAAAGCGGGGCACCCTGCGCAATGGAGCCTCGACCGGTTATGCCCCTGCAGAGTTCATGGACGCCGACGGGCAGACGCCGATCGGCTACGACATCGATATCAATAAGGCGCTCGCGAAGGTCATGGGCCTCAGTAGCGGGGAGACTAAGCACTCCGAGTTCCCAACGATCATCCCCGCCCTCGGGACCAAGTTTGATGTCGGCATTTCGTCTTTCACCATCACAACCGATCGGGAACAGCAGGTCAACATGGTGTCCTACCTCAACGTTGGATCCGCATGGGGCGTCGCTGCCGGCAACCCGAAGAACTTCAACCCCAGCGATCCGTGCGGGACGACGATTGCCGTTCAGACTGGAACAGCCCAGGAGGAATACGCCGCCACCCTCTCTGACGAATGCGTCGCAGCAGGAAAGAGCAAGATCACTGTCATGCCCCACGAGCTTCAGACTGACATTGCCACCAAGCTCATTGGTGGACAGTATGACGCAACGCTCGCCGACTCTACCGTCATTGGCTACACGAGTGCCCAGTCGGGCGGCAAGATCGAACAGCTCGGCGACACCTTCGAATCTGCACCTCAGGGCATTGCGGTCGCAAAGGACGATGCTCAGCTCACCGAAGCAGTCCAGAAGGCCATGCAGTACCTGATGGACAACGGCTACCTGACAGACATTCTGGCCACCTACGGCGCCGATAATGCGGCTCTCACTACCGCAGAGCTGAACCCCAGCGTCAACTGACTCGTGACGCACCACGCATAATATGCATTTATGTGCATATGGGTGCATAATGGTAGCAATCACGGGCCTTGGCCCACTCCCATCGGAAGGCACATCATGACCATCTCGAAGGCTCACGCCCTCATCGCACTCGCAGCTGCCGCTGCACTCCCTCTCGCAGCCTGCGCGGATCCGACGTCGACCAGCTCGTCGACCAGCGGCTCGGACACATCGGCAACCACCGCAGCCACGACCTCGTACGACGTGTCGAAGATTCCGACCGTTGACGAGATCGCTGCCCTGGTTCCAGACGAGGTGAAGGCGCGCGGCACGCTGCGAAATGGTGCGTCTGCCGATTATGCCCCCGCCGAATTCCTCGGTGATGACTCGCAGACTCCTCAGGGATACGACGTCGACATCAACAAGGCACTGGCCAAGGTTATGGGCCTCAGTGAGGGAACGACCAGCCATGCGGAGTTCCCGACGATCATCCCGGCGCTCGGCACCAAGTTCGACGTCGGCATCTCGTCCTTCACGATCACCTCCGAGCGTGAGGAGCAGGCAAACCTGATTTCCTACGTGCAGGTGGGCTCCGCCTACGGCGTCGCTGCGGGCAACCCGAAGAACTTCGATCCGACCAACCCCTGCGGCAAGACGATTGGTGTGCAGACCGGTACCGCGCAGGAAGACTACGCAACCGAACTGTCGGACAAGTGCGTAGCCGACGGCAAGGACAAGATCACGATCATGCCGCACGACCTACAGACCGATATCACCACGAAGGTCATCGGCGGCCAGTATGACGCAACCTTTGCTGACTCGACGGTCATCGGCTACACCGCAAATCTCTCGAGCGGCAAGATCGAGCAGGTCGGCGACGTCATCGAATCCGCACCGCAGGGCGTGGCCCTGAGCAAGAACGACGAACAACTGACACAGGCCGTCCAGAAGGCTATGCAATACCTGATGGACAACGGCTACCTCAAGGACATCCTGTCCACCTATGGCGCTCAGGACGCAGCCCTGACCACCGCCGAGCTGAACCCGGCGACGAACGACTGAGGCTCTCATGGCAATCATCAAAGACGGCGTCGAGCTGATCGACGCGAAACCGGTCCCCCGCCCGGGGAGGTGGGCGAGCGCAATCGTCGCCGCGATTCTCGCAGCGATGGCCGCCCACGCTCTCATCACGAACGCAAACTTCCAGTGGCAGGTCGTCTTCCAGTGGCTGTTCTCGCGTTCGATCATGCAGGGCGTGCTCTTCACGATCATTCTGACGGTCCTCGCAATGGTGGTCGGCACCGTGCTCGCGATCACGATGGCGATTATGCGTCAGTCCGTGAACCCAGTCCTACGCTGGGTGGCGATGGCCTACATCTGGTTCTTCCGCGGAACACCTATCTACACGCAGCTGATTTTCTGGTCGCTGCTGCCCACGCTGTACCCGACGCTGTCTTTCGGCGTGCCGTTCCTCGGTTCGCTGTGGGGCTGGGAGCTGAGCTTTGATACGGCCACCTATTTCACCCCGTTCTGGATGGCCTTCATCGGCCTGGGCCTCAACGAGGGTGCCTACCTCGCTGAGATCATGCGCGCCGGTCTGTTGAGCGTCTCGAAGGGCCAGTGGGAGGCTGCGACCGCTCTGGGCATGCCGCGCGGAACGATCTTCCGCCGCATCATCCTGCCGCAGGCGATGCGCGTGATTGTCCCGCCGATCGGCAATGAGACGATTTCGATGCTCAAGACGACCTCTTTGGTGTCGGCGATTCCCTTCACCCTCGAGCTCACGTTCATTGCGCGTCAGCGTGGCCAGGCGACGTTTGCGCCTGTGCCCCTCCTCATCGCCGCGGCAATCTGGTACCTCGTGATCACGAGCCTCCTGATGTGGATTCAGTCCTTTATCGAAAAGTACTATGGCAAGGGTTTCGAACGCCGCGATAATGCGGCTGCGGAATCCCCCACCGAGTCCTCGAAGGCCGACAGCGAGGACGAGACGCACACCACTAAGCTCAAGTTTCTGGATGTGACACCATGACGACCACGACGCCCATGGTCTCCGTGCGCGGAGTCCACAAGTTCTTCGGCGACCTGCACGTCCTGCGGGGTATTGATTTGGATATCGCTCCCGGCGAGGTATGCGTGATCCTCGGTCCCTCGGGCTCCGGCAAGTCGACGCTCCTGCGTTGCCTGAACATGCTTGAGGACATCAGTGCCGGTCGCGTGTTCGTCGACGGCGAGTTGCTCGGCTACCGCGAAGACGACCACGGTGTGCTACATGAGCGTCACGATAAGGAGATCGCGGCCCAGCGTTCCCGTATCGGCATGGTGTTCCAGCGCTTCAATCTCTTCCCGCACAAGACGGCACTCGAAAACGTCATGGAGGCCCCGATTCAGGTTCTCAAGCGCTCGAAGAGTGAGGCGCACACGCAGGCACTCGAGCTCCTCGATCGCGTGGGTCTGGCTGACCGTGCGGACCACTACCCCTCCGAGCTCTCGGGTGGCCAGCAGCAGCGCGTGGCCATCGCCCGTGCGCTGGCGATGGATCCGGAGATCATGCTTTTTGACGAGCCGACCTCCGCGCTTGATCCCGAACTCGTCGGCGAAGTTCTCCAGGTCATGCAGGATCTGGCCGCCTCCGGCATGACGATGGCGGTCGTTACCCACGAAATCGGGTTCGCCCGCGAGGTGGCCGATCAGGTGGTCTTCATGGACGGCGGCGTGATCGTCGAGGCCGGAGCTCCCGCCGGGGTCATCGACAACCCACAGTCGGAGCGTACCAAGGAGTTCTTCTCCAAGGTGCTCTGATCCTCATTCGACGAGGCCGGGGCTGGGTTTTCCCAGTCCCGGCCTTTGTCGTCCCCGCGGCACCCAACGAGGGGATGGAGAAGTATCGCCGTCAGGTGAGGGTGACGAGGTCGAGGTAGCTGTCGTCCCACAGGTCCTCATCTGCGTCCGGAAGAAGCAGGACACGCTCAGGATTCAGGGCCGTGACCGCACCGGGATCGTGCGTCACGAGGATGACGGCCCCCTCATAGTCGCGCAGAGCGGCAAGGATCTCCTCGCGCGATGCTGGATCGAGGTTGTTGGTTGGCTCGTCGAGCAGCAGGACGTTGGCACCCGAGACGACGAGGGTCGCCAGGGCGAGGCGTGTCTTCTCGCCGCCGGACAGGACGGAGACGGGCTTCTCAACGTCGTCGCCTTGGAAGAGGAACTGTCCGAGGATGTTGCGCACGTGGGTGTCGTCGAGTGTGGGGGCGGCCTCGGCCATGTTCTCTCGAATCGTGCGGGTGTCGTCGAGGGTCTCGTGCTCCTGGGCGTAGTATCCGAGTTTGAGTCCGTGTCCGGGCACGACGCGTCCCGAGTCCGGCTCCTCGATGCCGGAGAGAAGGCGCAGCAGCGTCGTTTTCCCTGCGCCATTCAGGCCGAGCACAACCACCTTGGAGCCACGGTCGATGGCGAGATCCACGCCTGTGAACACTTCGAGCGAGCCGTACGACTTGGAGAGTCCTTCGGCGGTCAGGGGAACACGCCCGGAGGGGGCGGGATCTGGGAAACGCAGACGCGCCACCTTTTCCTGCGTGGCTTCCTGTCCGGCCTGGGCGAACAGCTCCTCAGCACGGCGCAGCATCTGCTGGGCGGCCACGGCCTTTGTGGCCTTGGCACGCATTTTTTCGCCCTGCGCCTTGAGATGCTCGGCCTTCTTCAGCGCATTGGCGCGCTCCTTACGCCGACGACGTTCGTCTTCCTCGCGCTGCTTAAGGTACGCCGACCACCCGAGGTGGTAGATGTCGATCTGGGCGCGGTTTGCATCGAGGTAGAACACCTGGTTGACCGTGTCGCCGAGGAGCTTGACGTCGTGGGAGATGATCATGACGCCGCCGGGGAACGTCTTAATCCAGTCACGCAGCCACACGATCGAGTCGTGATCAAGGTGATTCGTGGGCTCATCCAGGAGGAGTACATCTGCATCGGAGAAGAGCACGCGTGCCAGCTCGACGCGGCGACGCTGGCCGCCGGAGAGGGTATCGAGGGTCTGGTCGAGGACGCGGTCCTCGAGACCAAGGGAATGAGCGATCTGCGCCGCCTCGGCGTTGGCAGCCCACCCTCCGGAGTTCGTGAACTGCTGATCGAGCTTGACGTAGCGCTCCATGGCACGCTGCTGCCGCGCGCCCTCGGTCGTCGACATCTCGTGTTCGGCCTTGCGGATGCGCGCGATGATCGAGTCGATGCCGCGCACAGAGATAATGCGATCACGGGCCTTCATCTGTGGGTCACCGACGTGAGTGTCCTGTGCGAGGTAGCCGATAGTGCCGTTGGACGTGATGGTTCCGGTGTGCTCGGCGGCACCGCGATCAGCCTCGCCTGCGAGCAGTCGCATCGTCGTTGTTTTACCGGCGCCGTTACGGCCGACGAGACCAATGCACATGCCTTTATCGACACGGAAACTTGCGTGGTTGACGAGCTCACGGGCACCGATACGCAATGAGAAATCCTGGACGTTAATCACCCTCCAAGAGTAGAGGGAGGGGTGCCTGTGGGCGAATCAACCCACGCCGTGAGCCCTCCCGATGCGCGCAACGGCACGGTCAGCAGGCACAATGGATGTTGGGTATCGCCCTTTCTTTGAGTCAATCTACGAGGTTTTCACACCATGTCCGACAGCCCCATTCCGTCTGGATCGGCGCGCCCTACGCGCGCCCTTGACATCATCTCCGTCGCTTTCGTGGCGCTGCTGCTCATCTCCAATATCGCCGCGACCAAGGCGTTCATGCTGGGCACGTCCACGCACTATCTCATTTTTGACGGAGGTGCGGTCCTCTTCCCGCTGACGTACATCATCGGTGATGTGCTCTCGGAAGTGTACGGATTTGCACGCGCGCGGCGCGTCATCATCATGGGTTTTGTCGCCTCGTTCCTCGCGTCCCTGACCTTCTTTATCGTCCAGTACCTGCCTCCCGCGCCCGATTACGAAAACCAGGAGGCGTTCGCTGCGGTCCTCGGCGTCGTGTGGCGCGCGGTTGTGGCTTCTCTCGCCGGTTATCTGGCTGGCCAGCTCCTGAACTCCTACGTGCTCGTGTGGATCCGTCGTCGCTGGGGAACGAAGCACCTGTGGGCCCGACTCATCGGCTCGACGGTCGTCGGCGAGGCCGCGGATACCATCCTCTTCTGCACGATCCTGTTCTACGGCGAGATGACGCTGGGTAACTTCATCAACTACACGGTGACCGGGTACTTCTACAAGGTCCTCCTGGAGGTCATTCTTCTCCCTGTCACCTATCCGGTGATCGCCGCCATCCGCCGCACTGAGGGACTGAAGAAGGACGAGGTTTTTGATCGATGACCGACAACTGGCTCTCCTCCCCTGCTGCTGAGCAGCTCACGCCGTTCGAGGCCCCGGCCTCGTCGGGCGGCCACTCCCCTGACCGCGGGTTCACGATCGGCACACGTCTGGAAGCGCACGGGGGCCTGGGCCGCACCGGAGTCCTCCATACCGCGCACGGTGATATTCGTACCCCGGCGTTTATCCCCGTCGGTACGAAGGCGAACGTTAAGGCACTGACCCCCGAGATGGTTCGAGGTCTGGGTGCCCAGGCAGTGCTGGCGAATGCCTACCATCTCTACCTCCAGCCTGGATCCGACATCGTCGACGAGGCGGGTGGTTTCGGCCAGTTCATGAACTGGTCGGGTCCGACGTACACCGATTCCGGCGGTTTTCAGGTGTTGTCGCTGGGCGCGGGCTTCAAAAAGGTGCTCTCACAGGAGTTTTCTGGGCAAGCCGACCCAACGGATCCCGCCGTCCAAATGCAGGCCATCAAGGCCTCGAACGCAGTCGTGGACGACGACGGCGTGATCTTCTCCAGCCACATCGACGGGTCGAAGCACCGTTTCAATCCCGAGGTATCGATGGGGATCCAGCATCAGCTCGGCAGCGACATTATGTTTGCGTTCGACGAGCTCACGAGCCTTCTTCACCCGCGCTCCTACCAGGAGGAATCACTCAAGCGAACGCACGCGTGGGCGGCGCGCTGCCTCGCCGAGCACAAGCGCCTCACCGAGGAACGCTCCCACAAGCCTTATCAGCAGCTGTGGGGCGTTATTCAGGGTGCCCAGTGGGAGGACCTGCGCCGTCTGGCCGCTCGCACGATGGCCGATATGGACGTCGATGGTCAGCGCTTCGACGGCTTTGGCGTAGGAGGAGCCCTCGAGAAGGAAAACCTCGGCACGATTGTGTCGTGGGTGTGCGAAGAGCTCGGCGAAGATCGACCTCGCCATCTTCTGGGTATCTCCGAACCGGAGGATCTTTTTGCGGGTGTCGCGGCGGGCGCGGATACCTTCGATTGTGTGAATCCTTCACGCGTCGCACGTAACGCTGCGATCTACACCCCCGACGGTCGTTTCAACATCACGAATGCGCGCTTCAAGCGTGACTTCTCGCCCCTCGTCGATGGCTGTGGGTGCTACACGTGCACCCACTACACGCGCGCATACATCCATCACCTCTTCAAGGCGAAGGAAATCCTGTCAGCGACGCTGGCCACCATTCACAACGAGTGGTTCACACTGCGCCTCGTGGATGGTATTCGCGCATCCATTGAGGACGGTTGTTTCGATGAGTTCCGTTCCGACATGCTCGGCCGCTACGAAGCCGGTCGACGCCGCTAACTCCCGGGAGCATTCATGAGCTTTAACGACAATATCCGCTTGGATCCGTCCCGTGTCGGCACGTCGGGTGCGGGGCGCAAGATTGCAGGGGCCGGCGGCGGGTCGATTCTCGGTGTCCTCCTCATCCTCGGTTTTTCCTACTTCACGGGGATCGATCTCACCGCTCTCCTGTCATCGTCACCGCAGACCTCCTCCTCGTCCTCCTCGTCCTCCTCGTCGGTGGATGTCTCATCGTGTCAGACAGGAAAGGATGCAAACGAGCGCGTCGAGTGTCGAATGGTTGCGACCGCACAGTCTCTTGACGCCGTCTGGAAGACGCAGCTGGCCGATCAGGGGACCGGCGTGACCTACGAGCTTCCTGACTTTCAGATCTTCACGGATTCGGTATCGACCGCCTGTGGGAACGCGACGAGCGCCGTTGGTCCGTTCTATTGCCCCGGTGATTCGACCGTGTATCTGGATCTCGGTTTCTTCAACGACATGGTCTCTCAGTACGGAGCCTCCGATTCGGTGCTTGCGCAGGAGTACGTCGTTGCCCACGAGTGGGGCCACCACATCCAGAATCTCCAAGGGGTGTTCCGCGCTCACGACACTCGTGAGACTGGCGCTCAGGGTGCTGGCGTGCGCTCGGAGCTTCAGGCGGACTGCTATGCGGGCGTGTGGATGCACTGGGCGTCGAATACGCCCGATCCGTCGACGGGTACGCCCTATCTGAAGACGCCGACCACCGATCAGATTCGGGGCGCTCTCCAGACAGCGCAGGCGATCGGCGACGACCGCCTCCAGACCAAGTACCAGGGTTCGTCCAATCCCGAGAGCTGGACGCACGGTAGCGCCGACCAGCGCGCGACGTGGCTGCAGCGCGGCCTCGACTCCGGTGACATCTCCACGTGCGATACATGGTCGGCATCGCAGGTGTGAGGCATTCTGCGTATCGGTACAATTGAATTCGCCCATTCCCAGGAGGAAGTCATGACACGCAGCATCGTCGAGCAAGCCCACGACATGTACGACG
>JAHYYD010000001.1:36133-36371 GCA_019425105.1 Actinomycetota bacterium | reverse complement strand
ACCGCCCACGGGCACCGCAGCCAGGCCCTCCGGTCCCTCCGGCGCCCTCCACACCAGTGACGCTTATTGTGCTCACGTGTTGTCCTGGCCCCTCCGCCGCCCACGGGCACCGTAGCCAGGCCCATTGGAGTCGCAGCCAAGCCACACCCCAACCCCACAAGCCTCACATCCAACCCTCCCAGCGCTCATCGCTGAGTCCACACCCAATTTCGCATGCAATTCCCTCGCAACTCTTTCA
>JAHYYD010000001.1:0-36033 GCA_019425105.1 Actinomycetota bacterium | reverse complement strand
AACCTTGAATTCTGATCGTTGGAATTGCAACGTTTTCAGACTTCGTTGAAACTTCACCCAATCGAATTGCATGCGAGTTTTCTGGAGGCAACGCCGTGCCAGCGCCCACGGGCACCGCAGCCATGCCCAGCCATCGCCCACGGGCCTCACGCCAAGCCCTCGCTCCCCTCACTCCTGCACCCACGCCCAATTTCGCATGCAATTCCCTCGCAACTCTTTCAAACCTTGAATTCTGATCGTTGGAATTGCAACGTTTTCAGACTTCGTTGAAACTTCTCCCAATCGAATTGCATGCGAGTTTTCTAGTGACGAGCCCCGCGCCACCACCCACCGGCACCTCAGTCAGGCCCGCCACACTACAGCCAGGCCACTCAAGCGGGAAATAATTCTCCCGGCACGCTCAAAAGACCCCAAAATCAGCGCTTTTTCACCAGCAGGGCGAATTTTGTCACGGTCCGACCTATGGATCACCCCGCCGGACGCTACGCCCACAGCACAACCCTCGCGCGGCGTGCGCACACACCACTACGCCGGTGGCACACTGGCCACATGACTGATGCCCCCACTCCCGAAGCCCGCAAGAATGAGCCGGCCCAGGCCTCGTCCCTCCCATCCCTGGCGATCACCGGCGCGTCCGGGAACGTCGGTGGTGCCGCCGCCCGACTGCTCGCCGAGCGCGGCCTGCCCCTGCGCCTGCTCGCGAACACGCCGTCGCGCGCGCCCGAGCTGCCGGGTGCCGTCGCGGTGAAGTGCTCGTACGAGGACACGCTCACGACGCGCGTCGCGCTGGAAGGCGTCGACGTCCTCTTCATGGTGTCCGCGCCCGAAAGCGAGGACCGCCTGGCCAAGCACATCGCCTTCGTCGACGCAGCCGCGGCTTCCGGGGTGCGCCACATCGTGTACCTGTCGTTCATGAACGCGGCGCCCGATGCGACGTTTACGCTGGCGCGCACGCACTTCCACACGGAGGAGCACATCAAGGCGTCGGGCATGACGTACACGTTCTTGCGCGATAACTTCTACGCGGACTTTTTCGTGGAGTTGCCGGACGAGGAGGGCCGCATCCTCGGGCCCGCGGGCGACGGGCACGTGGGCGTGGTCGCGCGCGAGGACGCGGGGCGCGTGGCCGCGGGGGTCTTGGCGGATCCGGGGCGCTACGAGAATCAGACCCTCGACGTGACGGGCCCCGAGGCCCTCACCCTCGACGAGATCGCCGCAATCCTCACCCGCGTGCAGGGTCGGCCCGTCACCTACGTGCGCGAAACCATCGAGGAGGCGTACGAGTCGCGCAAGAAGTGGCCGGCCGCCCAGTGGGAGTACGACTCGTGGGTGTCGACCTACACGTCGATCGCGCGCGGCGAGATGAACGTCGTCTCCACAACCGTGCGCGACGTGACGGGCCGCGACCCGCTCACCTTCGAGGAGGTCGCCCGCGCGGCGCTCGCGTCGGGCCGCTGACTGTCGCGGATTTTAGCTTTGTTGCCCCGTTTTCGTTTCTCTTCTCAGGGACGAGGCCGGGGGCGCTTCATGCGCTCATGCTTGCTGCCTCCGTCACACTCCTGGTAGCGTCGGGGCATGAACAACGAGCCTTTCTGCACTCTTCGGAGGCAGCACACCCGCGCCCGGGCGGGGTGGTAACCATGGCTCGATCACGACCTCGAGGGATCAGCGGATTCCTCTCCAGCATCTTTTCCAATCGCACCGAGTCGCTCGCAGGCGAAGACCGGTGGAGACGCAACGAGTGGAAACGTGCACTAGTTTCGATCGTCATCGTCGCTCTCGGGATAGCGATCGTTGAAGGAATCTATCGACTGACACACTATGGCGATTTCCGTTTCGCTGTCTATCTGGCTTCAATTCCGGTAGTAGCTGGAGTGCCTCAGGTGACATGCGACTCGATAGTTCCCTATCTGCGTCCCCATGTTCGATTCGTCAACGGCCACGTTGTCATACGAGGTGAGCGTCTCACCAACATCGGATACCTCACTAGCTACGCGATCCTCTGCATGACCGTCGTAGGAGCACTCATGCTCGGTTTCTTAACGCACGCCTTCAAAACAACTATCGGTATTGCGGTGGTAGCAGCATTTTTTGCCTATCATCTCTTTTCTGAGAATCCAATGGAAGACCTGAAAAACACCATCAAGGATCGTTCAATGACGGTGTTATCCCCAGATAGCATCGACTTTCACGCGGCTCCTCATCTGTCAATCCATAAGTATCTGGAATCCGCCTCTAGCGGATGCGGCAACGACGCCTCCTTCCGGTGGGATCAGAACGTGCGAATATTTGACATCGACACCGACAAGCATCATCTTGATCTCCTCGCTGACCCCGACACGTATGACGGGCCATGGAGCTTGTGCTGCCGGACGATCGGCATCCCCTTCACCGGCCTCGACGCCCTCATCCGGCACTTCAACGAGCACCCCGAAGACCGTCCGCTTCTGGCCACACCGCAGGGCGTCGACCTCGTCAACGACATCCTCGCCGAGGCCCACATGGAACTCATAACCCAACAAAGGAGCCACGCATGAGCAACAAGAAACGCATCCTCATCACCCTGATCGTCGCGGTCCTGGCCGCCATCGTCATCTTCCCGATGCTGCCCCTCGAATACCGCGACCGCGTCGTCGCGGTCCTCACCCATCCGCTGTACTACCTGGGCTTGGGTGACTGGTAGGACGAGGGCTGCGCCAGAATCATCAGGGGGGTGGGGTCCCAACCGGGAACCCCACCCCCTCACCGAACTGCTAAGCCGCAGCCTCAGAGATTTTCGACGACCGCCGCGCGGGGGCCGCGCTCGCCTGTGGATGCGTCGCGCCAGGCCTCGAGGGCCCGCAGGAACGCGGTGGCGCCGGGGTCCTGGAGGCCGATCGACCGGTCCTACGGCACAGATGCACGAAGCACGCCTCCAGCACCGCCGTCTTCCACCACCGCTATTCCCACGACTACCGCAACCTTGACAGAATCCCGCCGCTTCCCTATCCTTAGATGAAACGATTCATCCTCATTGTGGAGGACCAATGACCACTTCATCTCACGACCTCGTCTCCCAACTCATCGAGTTGTCCAACCAGATCGGTTCGGACACGGAATACACGCGCTCAGGCGGTGGAAACTCCTCCGCGAAAACAGGCGACACGCTCCTTATCAAGCCCAGCGGCGTCCCGCTCGCAACCCTGCGCGAGGAAGACCTGGTCCCTCTCGACATTCCGACCCTTCTGCACGCCTTCGAGTATCCCGAAGAGCTCCCCACGGGCGAAGACCCCGTCCGTGCGGCGGCCCAGCTGGCGCAGCGTGGCGCGTTCGAGCGCCGTCCCAGCGTCGAGATCCTCTTCCACGCCCTCATTCCCGACCCGCTCGTCATTCACCTGCACCCGCTGACCGCCAACGCGATCACGTGCAACACGCGCGGTGAGGAGCTGTGCGAGCAGATCCTCGGCGACCAGGCCCTGTGGGTCGACTACACGGACCCGGGCATTCCGCTGGCACGCCTCATCGCCGACCGTCGCCGCGCGTTCACGGCCACGCACGGCACTCCCCCGCCAGCGATCACGCTCCTCGGCAACCACGGCATCATCGTCTCGGGCCCGACGAAGGACGCGATCCTCGAGCGCATCAACTTCCTGACGTCCTCAATCCGTGCGGCGATTGACGAGGCCGGGACCGCCTTCTCGGGTTCACCTTCCCGGGTGGCCGAGGCGTTCCGTCGCGCGGTGGATGCGCCGAGCGTCGCGTTGTCGACGGACGGCCTGTCGGCACTCGCGTCGGCGCCCGGAGGGCCGCTAATCCCCGATCAAATCGTGTACGCGGGCTCGTTCCCGGTCATGCTGGAGGCAACCGACACGGAGGACATCGTATCGGCGAAGGTGTCGTTGTACCGCGCGCAGCACGGGCGCTCCCCCATCGTCGCTGTCATTCCCGGACTCGCGGTAGCGGCGGTGGGACGCACGAACGAGGCCTCGGACAACGCGTTGCACACCTTCCTGGACGCGTTGCGCGTGGCACGGGACGCGAACCTGCTCGGTCGCGTGCGCGTCATGGACGAGCGCGAGCGTGGCTTCATCGAGAACTGGGAGGCGGAGTCGTACCGCCAGAAGGTGGCTGCGTCTCAAGGCTCCTGATCCATCCAGGGAAACCAAACGCACTGTTCGGTATTGAAGTGTTTGGGGCATGTTGTATGACAACATGCCCCAAACACTTTTCCTTATGCGCACTCCGGAGAGCCTCCATATGCACGTGGGCCGCGGCTCGAACTAGTCGAGTCGCGGCCCACGTCAGCACACGTCAGCTAAGACCGAGCATCGAGAATCGCTTCCGCCTCATCCCAGAGGCGCGCATGAGAAGCACGCGGCTCGTAGGTCACGAGCGCCGACGACGCCCGCGAAATGGCACGAAGGTCCATCAGCGTTCCGCTGGCCGCACCGATAGCCCGCAGGGAGACGAGCATGTTCCCGAGGGCCGTGGCCTCGACGGGGCCCGCGATGACCGGGATTCCTGTCGCATCTGCGGTCTCCTGCGCCAGCAGACGATTCTTTGAGCCGCCTCCAACGAGGTGAATCGCTTCAGGGCTGGTACCGCTCAGCTCACATGTCCGTCGGATCGCCCTGCGGTATGCCAGCGCCAACGAGTCCGTGATCGCCCGCAGCACGGTTGCCCGCTCACGGGGATCGACGCCCGAGGTCTGCGGCTCGCCAACCCCCACCTCGGCCTCGTCCGCCGCGGAGGAATCGGCCCCCGCACAAGCCGCCGCGGAGGCGCCCGGGCCCGGGACCCACAGTGAACGCACGCGCTCCACCATGCCGCCCGGAGCCATCAGCTCGGGCGAGGACATGTCGAGGAGGTAGCGCGCGGGCTGGGCCGCCTCGGTCTGCGCGTCGAGGAGAGGCCAGTCGACCCGGCCTGAAGCGCCCGACGCCTCGTCCCCCAGGGCCGCCCACTCGCGCAGGCACTCCTGCTGTACCCACATGCCCATGATGTTGGCGAGGAAACGGACCGTGCCATCCACGCCCAGCTCGTTCGTGAAGTTGGCTGCCCGAGCCTCGTCGGAGAGCACGGGGGCGCTCAGCTCGGTGCCGACGAGCGACCAGGTGCCGCTCGAGATGTACGCGAACGACCCCGTCCGGGCGGGAACACCCACGACCGCCGACGCGGTGTCGTGGGACCCGACGGCGACAACCGGGGTGCGCTCACCCGTCGAGGTGCGCAGGTCGAGCCCCTGGACGCGGGCCTCACCGATGACCTCCCCCGGCGAGATGAGCGGCGGGAAGATGTGCTCGACCCCGAAATCGTCGCGCAGCCTCTTGAGAATCTCGGGATCCCAGTCGCGCCCCGCGGCGTTGACGAGGCCGGTCGTCGACGCGTTCGTCAGCTCGCTTCGCGCATGACCCGTCAGCCAGTACGCCAGCAGATCGGGGATCAGGAGTGCCGTGCGCGCACATTCCGCGCGCGCCTCCGCCCGGTCGGCCACGCGCTGGAACAGCGTGTTGAAAGGCTGGAATTGCAGCCCGTTGCGCGCATACAGCCAGGAGGTGTCCCACCGGTCGAGCACCTCGGAGGCGCCGAGGCCGCAGCGCGCCGAGCGGTAGGACGCGGGGTTGCCGATCAGCCGGCCGTCCTCGTCCAGCAGCCCGTAGTCAACGGCCCACGTGTCGATTCCGATCGCATCCACGGGGCCGCGCAGGCTGGCCTCGCGCAGGCCATCCAGGATTCCGCGCCACAGCGCGAGGATGTCCCACTCGTAGGCCACGCCGGCCTCGTCCCCGGAGCGCTCGGACGCGCCAGCACCTGCCCCGTCCGATTGACCCGCACCTGCCCCGCCCGATTCGCCCGACCCGGACCCACCCGATTGACCCGCACACGATTCGTCCGCGCCAGCCGCGCCCGCGCGAGCAGGCCCCGGGAGGGCGACGGGCCCGTTCGGGAAGCGGGAGCACTCCTCGATGGCGAGGCGCTCGCCGTCGAACACGCCCCGCAGGACGCGCCCCGAGGAGGCCCCGAGGTCGATAGCGACGACGGTGGTCATCATGCGCCCCACGAGGCCTGCTGGCCGCCCACTCGCTGCTCGCAGATGCGCTCGGAGTAGCCTGAGGCGGCGTAGGCCGCGAGCGGGTTGGGGTCGAGGCCCTGCTCCTCGCGGAGTTCGCCCAGGAGCGGGCGCACGTCGGAGGAGAAGGCGTCCATGAGCACCTGGTTGGCGGCCAGCACGTCGTGCTCGTCCTGCGCGGTCGCCAGCGCGTCACGGTCGACGAGGAGCGCCTTCGCGGTCGCCTCCTGAACGTTCATCGCGGAGAGGATTTCGCCGGGGATCTTCTCTTCGAGGTTGTGGCACTGGTCGAGCATGAAGTTCACGCCGGAGGTGGGCGCGAGGGCGCCGAAGGAGACGATTTCGTGCATGATGCGGAACAGCTGGAACGGGTCGGCGGCGCCCACGATCAGGTCGTCGTCCGCGTAGAAGCGCGAGTTGAAGTCGAAGGCGCCGAGGCGGCCGGCGCGCAGCAGCTGAACGACGATGAATTCGATGTTGGTGCCGGGCGCGTGGTGGCCGGTGTCGAGGCAGACGACGGCACGCTCCCCCAGAGCGGTCACGTGCGCAAGCGCCGTGCCCCAGTCCGGGACGTCGGTGTGGTAGAAGGCGGGTTCGAAGAACTTGTACTCCAGGAGAAGGCGCTGATATGGAGCCAGATTCTCGTAGATAACGGACAGTGAGTCAGCGAGGCGTTCCTGGCGCGCGGCGATCGAGTCCTGACCCGGGTAGTTCGTTCCGTCGCCCAGCCAGATCTTGAGCGTGTCGGAGCCGGTCGCGTTCATGACGTCGATGCAGCGCAGGTGCGCGTCGATGGCCTTGCGTCGGATGGCCTCGTCGGAGTTCGTCAGGGAGCCGAACTTGTAGTCGTCATCCTGGAAGACGTTGGAGTTGATGGTGCCCAGGGTGATGCCCTGCGAGCGCGCGTGCTCCGCGAGGTCAGAGAAGTTGTCAACCATGTCCCAGGGGATGTGCAGGGACACCCGCGGGGTGATCCCGGTGAAGTGGTGAACCTGTGCCGCGTCGTCGATCTTTTCGTAGGCGTTGCGCGGGGTGCCGGGGCTCGGGAAGACCTTGAAGCGGGTCCCGGAGTTGCCGAAGGCCCAGCTCGGCAGCTCGATGGTCTGTGCGCGCAGCAGTGTGCGGGCGCTTTCGGACAGGTCGGACAGGTGGATGGTCATGACGTCTCCTTCGACGTGTGGGGTGTGGATTGACGAGGCCGGGGTGGCCTCTCGGGGGCCGGGACGGTCTCTCGGGGGGTGGCCTCGGTGGGCGATTAGGCGAGGTAGAAGTATTGGCTGAGGAAGTGGGCGCTTCCTCCTCCGTCCGGCTGGAAGTACTGGGCCATCTCGGCTTGCCAGCGCGTATTGACCTCGAGGTCTTCCATGGCTGCGGCGGCCGCGCGGGCGTCGTCGGCCTCGTAGTAGCCGACGACGAGGCCGGTGTGCGGGTCGAGGAAGAGGGAGTAGTGGCGCCACCCGGCCTCGCGCAGGGCCTGGAGCATCTCGTCCCAGACGCGCTGGTGCACGTCGGCGTATTCGGCGAGTTTCTCGGGCCGGACGCGTAGGAGGAAGCAGGCTCGGTGGGGGCTGGCCTGGCTCGTCGTGGCGAGGGTGTGGGCCAGTGATGGGGTCTCGCTCATGGAACATCCCTTCATCGTTGAACGGAAAATTGATGGTGCCCATTCTAAGGTGAATCGTTTCATTCAGCAAACAGGGTCATTCACGCAACCCGCGTTTTGCCGCATGAACGCGGGGTTGGCAGGCGCGACGGGCGCGCCCACCAACCCCGTCAGAAGTGGCGTCAGAAGTCGTAGTTGTCGATGTTGTCTGCGTTGAAACGCACGGGGTCACCGACGACGACGGTCTTGTTCTCGCCGATCGTGCGCTCACCGAGGTCTCCGGCGGTGAACGTCTCCCCGACCTCGCCCTTGATCGCGCCGCTATCGAGGGCGGCACCCGCGTAGGCCGCCACATATCCCAGCTGGGCGGGATCCCACAGGGCGAACTCCTTGACGGTCCCGTCCTTCACGAAGGAACGCATCTCGTTGGGCAGGCCCAGGCCGGTCAGCACAACCTTGCCCTTGTAGTCGGAGGTCGACAGGTAGCGCGCGGTGGCGGCGATGCCGACGGTGGTCGGCGACACAATCGCGTCCAGGTCGGGGTGTGCCTGGAGCAGGCCCTGCGCCTCTTGGAACGACTTCGTGTCATCGTCGTCGCCGTAGACCTTCGCGACGATCTCGATGCCCTTGTACTTGTCGTTCGAGGCGATCTCTTCCTCCATGAACTTGATCCACGCGTTCTGGTTGGCGGCGTTCGCCGTCGCGGAGAGGATGGCGACCTTACCGGATCCGCCGATCTGCTCGGAGACCATGTCGAGCATGGTGATCGCCACCTGCTTGGACTCGACCTGGTTGATGAACAGGTCGCGGCAATCCGCCGAGGCGTCGGAGTCGAAGGTGACGACCTTCGTGCCGGCCTTGCGCGCGTCCTGCAGAGCCGGGCACACGGCGTCGGGGTCGTTCGCTGCGATCACGAGGACGTTGGTGCCCGCCTGCACCTCGGAGTTAATGAAGGAGACCTGTGAGGAAGAGGAGGCCTCGAGGGGACCGACGACGTTGACCTCGGCGAATCCGATCGCGCCGGCGGCATCCTTTCCTCCGCCGAGCATGACGTCGGAGAAGGGGTTGTTCAGCTGCTTGGGAATGAAGGTGATCGACTGGGAGGACACGTCGTAGGAACCCGAAGCGTTCCCGCCGGAGCTGGGATCGCTGCCCTGCGTCGACGCTCCGCCGCCGCAGGCGGTCATCAGGAGGGCCGAGGCCAGCGAGAGTGCGCCGAGTGCGGCCACTCCTTTCTTCATGTGAGACATCGTTGTCTTTTCCTTTCGGGCGCACGCGCCCTGTTGCGGGGGCATGATGCCCCTCGTTGTGGGATTGTTAGGCGCTCGCCGCGCCCGGTGCGACGCTGGCGCGAGGGGTACGCGCGTCAGCTCGATGAGCCAGACGTTGGCGGATGGCATCCACCAGCGACGGCGCGACGACGGAACCGATCAGGAGCAGGCCCGTGACCAGAACCAGGATGACTTCGGGGATTCGGTTGAGGCGCAGCGCGTAGTTGAGGACGCCGATCGTGAGGACGCCGCAGACGCTTCCCCAGATCGAGCCTCGTCCACCGAAGACGCTGACCCCACCGAAGACGACGGCGGCGATGACGACCAGCTCCAGGCCCTCGACGTTGTCGGCCTTCGCCGCGGAGTAGCGCAGCGTCCAGTAGATGCCGGCCAGCGCCGCCATGAGGCCCGACAGCGTCAGGGCGATGACGCGGGAACGCTTCGTGTCGATACCGACGAATTCGGCTGCCTGCTTGGAGTAGCCCAGCGCGAAGAGGCCTCGGCCGTATGGGGTCTTGTGCAGCAGGAGCCAGAAGAGGACGACGAACAGGGCGACGGGGATCGCCATGTACGCAATGCCCGTGGATCCGAAGGAGCCGGTGACCGCGGAGGTCGCCCACTTCGGGAAGTCGGAGATGGACTGGTCGCCGATGACGACCAGGGCGAGGCCTCGGTACAGCGCGAGCGTGCCGATCGTGACCGCGAGCGCCGGCAGCCCCACGTAGGCGGTCATGATGGCGTTGACGAGGCCACACGCCAGTCCGATGAGGAGGCAGATCGCCATGCTGGCCCAGAATCCGACGCCGGCTTGGACGAGGACTCCGAAGGACGCGCTGACGAGGCCGGCGGTGGAGGCGACGGACAGGTCGATGTCGGCGTTGATCATGACGAGGGTCATGGGCAGGGCCATGAGGAGTGTCGCCGTCACGTCCAGGGTGAGGAACGTGAGTGTGCGAGGCTGGCTGAACCTCGGGATGAGAACGGTCGCGACGACGACGGCGAGGATGAGGATGAGGGTCATGTGCGAGTCTCGCGAGGAGAACACGCGGCGAATCGAGGCCATGAGGTTACGTGACGAGGCCTGAGTGGGGCTGGTCATCAGCGGTCCCCTCCCTTCTTGCGCATCGCCTCGTGGCGGCGCATTGAGCTGACTCGGTCGACGACGATCGCGATGAGGATGAGCGCACCAACGACGGCCTTTTGCCAGAATTTGTCGACGCCGACGGCTGTAAGCGCGGACGTCATGGTGGTCAGGAGGAGCGCGCCGATGGCGGCTCCGTAGGCGGTTCCAACGCCGCCAGTCATTGCAACGCCACCGACGACGCACGCGGCGACGATGTCGAGTTCCATGCCTGCGCCTGTCGTTGCGCCGACGGAGTTGAAGCGGGAGGCGTAGAGGACGCCGCCGAGTCCAACGAGCGCTCCATTGGCGACGAAAGCCGCAAAGACGCGCTTGGCGACGGGGATACCGTAGACGGCTGCGGCTGTACGGTCGGAGCCGATGGCGTAGAGGTCACGTCCGGATCGAGCGTAGCGCTGGTAGAGCGAGACGATCACGATAACGATGACCGCCAGGAGGGTGAGCAGCGGGAAGCCACCGATCGTCGCGACACCCAGGTCACCGAAGGCTTGGGGGCGGTCACCGGCGAAGTACTGGGTGGATCCTGCCCACCAGTTCAGTCCTCCTCGGAAGACGTAAAGAGTGCCCAGGGTAATGACCATTGCGGGGACTTTCGCCTGCGTGACGAGCAGTCCATTGAGTGCTCCGAGCAGCGCCCCCAGAACGATGCCCGCGATGAAGACGACGACGATGGGCAGTCCGGGGTTAGCCGCGAACAGGAAGCCCGTCGCGAAGGCCGTGCACCCGAGGATGGAACCGACGGAGAGGTCGACGCCTTCGGATTGGATGATGAGGGACTGTCCGGCGGCCATCAGCATGGCGATCGTCGCATTGAGGAAGAGGTCGCGCACTCCCTGGGCGGAGAGGAAGCGCGGGTTCATCACCCACGTCAACAGGACCAGGGCAATGAGGGCCGCGATCACCGGGAGCTCGCGCATCGACAGCAGAGAGCGCAGCTTCGATGCCGGGTGTGCCTTGGTCACTGACGAGGAGCTGGCCGGCTCCCGGCTCACCGGCGCGGAGCCGTGGATGCTGGAGGGAGGTGTCAGTGTCGTTGTCATGATGCGGCCTTTTCGTGGTCGGTTGCCGCCGTCATAATGGCGTCAGCGGTGGCTTCTTCTCTGGTGAATTCGCCGGTGATGCGGCCTTCGCACATGACGAGGACGCGGTCTGCCATGCCGAGCACCTCGGGCAGTTCCGAGGAGATCATGATGACGGCGACTCCCCTGGTGGCGAGGGTGGAGATCAGTCGGTGCACCTCAGACTTGGTTCCGACGTCGATGCCGCGTGTCGGCTCGTCGACGATGAGGATCTTAGGATCGGTGGCGAGCCATTTCGCCAGGACGACCTTCTGCTGGTTGCCACCCGACAGCGCGGATACGGGGGTGTCCTGGCTGGCCGTCTTCACTTCGAGGTTGGTGGACCATTCCTGCGCGACCGCTCGCTCTGTGCGGGAGTTGATGAGTCCGCAGCGGGCGAGTTTGCTGCGCAGCGTGAGGGCCGTGTTGCGGGCGACGGACAGGTCCATGACGAGGCCTTGCTTGCGCCTGTCTTCGGGGACGAAGGCGAGGCCGGCTCGGATCGCGCCCACCGTGTCGCCGAGCTTCAGGGGCTTGCCGAAGGCGGTCACTGTGCCGCCGTCCGCTTTGTCGATGCCCATGATCGTGCGCACGACCTCGGAGCGGCCAGCGCCGACGAGGCCCGCAAGCCCGAGGATTTCGCCGCTGCGGACCTCGAAGCTCACGTCTTCGAAGGCGCCGTAGCGGGTGAGTCCTTCGACTCTCAGGACCGGATCGCCGATCTGCGCATCCAGCTTGGGGAAGAGCTGATCAACGTCGCGGCCGACCATGTCTCGCACGAGCTGGGCCTTCGTGGTCCCCTCCAGGTCGCGCGTCGACACGTAGGCACCGTCGCGCATGATCGTCACGTCGTCGCACAGATCAAAGATTTCCTCCATCCTGTGCGAGATGAACATGAGGGAAGCACCCTTGTCGCGCAGCGAACGCGCGACGGAGAAGAGACGGTCGACCTCGTGCCCCGACAGAGCGGCCGTCGGCTCATCCATGATGAGGACCTTCGCGTCCAGCGAGATCGCCTTCGCGATTTCGATGATCTGCTGGTCCGCAATCGATAGGCCGTCGGCCAGCTGGGAGGGGTCGATCGGCACTTCGAGGCGGTCAAAGAGCTCCTGCGCGTCGCGCTTCATGGCCGCGTGATCGATGAGGCCGAGGCGTCCCCTGGGCTGTCGGCCCACGTAGATGTTCTCGGCGACCGTCAGGTCGGGGAACAGCGTGGGCTCCTGGTAGATCACCGAGATTCCGGCGGCCTTGGATTCCGCGGGGGTCTTGAAGCGCACCGGCTGGCCGTCGACCAGGAACTCTCCGGAGTTTGGCTGGTGAATACCGGCGAGAACCTTGACGAGCGTCGACTTACCCGCACCGTTTTCGCCGGCAAGGGCGTGAATGCGGTGCGGATACAGCTCGATGCACCCATCAGACATCGCGGTGAAGGAGCCGAACTTCTTCACGGCATGCTGGAGCGAGACAACTGGCCTTTCAGCTTCTCGTGTCATGTGGTCACCTCTTCGTCGAGGAATGAAACGATTCAGATAGATAGAAAGTGTGCCACACGACAATATGCATGTCAACTCTATAGGGAAGCCTTGAACTTGCCAGGAAAATTGAAGCGGAAACCTACTCGGAGATGCCACAATATGAACGTTTCATCAGTCGAGTCTCCGAAAGAGCTAGCATGACGCCGCCCCGCCGCGCCCCAGAGGGCACGAGTCCACAGGACGCAACCCCTGCCTCGTCTCCTTCAACGCCCCGCAAAGCCCCCGGCGTCAAAGACGTTGCCGCTCTTGCGGGCGTGAGCGTCGGCTCCGTGTCTAACGTCATTAACCGGCGCGAGCGCGTGCGACCCGACGTGCGCGAGCGCGTCGAGGCAGCGATCGCGCAGCTTGGGTACAAGCCCAACCCGACCGCGCAAGCCCTACGACGGGGAACCTCGCCGCTCGTGGGTGTAGCGGTCTTCGACCTGACGAACCCGTTCTTCATGGAGGCTGCCGCTGCCATGGAGCGCGTGCTGTCGCGCGAGGGCTACATCATGACGCTGTCGTCCACGCACGCGTCCGTGCGCGAGGAGCGCGACCTGCTCGAGGCGCTGGGACGCCAGGCGGTACGCGGCGTCCTGCTCACGCCGGCTGATTCCTCGCACGAGGCCGCCACGCGTTTGGTTGAGGAGGGGACTCCGGTCGTCCTCTTCGACGCGGCTGAGGCGCCCGAGGGCCTGCCGTCCGTGTCCATCGACGACCGTGCGGGTGCCGCGCTGGCGATCGAACACCTTCTGGCACTCGGACATGAGCGCATCTGTTTCCTCAATGGCCCGGCCGACATGCGCCAATCCGTACAGCGCCTCGCGGGCGTGCGGGACGCGGTCGAGCACTGGCAGCGCCTGACGGGGTCGGACAGCGTCCAGTTGACCGTGTGCAATGCGGAGGCGTACACCGCCCAGGCCGGGTATGCGGCCACTGAAGACGCCCTCGCCGAGGCCCGCACCGCCTCCGACGGGTCGGATCCGACCGCGGTCTTCTGCGCGAACGATCTGCTGGCCGTGGGCGTCATGTCGGCGCTGCGCGTCGCGGGAATTTCCATTCCCGACGACGTGTCCGTCATCGGCTTCGACGACATTCCCCTGGCCGCGCAGATGCCCGTGCCGCTGACGACGATCCGCCAGCCCATGGATGAACTCGGCGCGGCAGCCGCCGAACTGCTGCTATCGGGCGCCGACGCGCCCACGCAGCACCAGACCTTCAGCCCCGTCCTCACGATCCGCGAATCCACGGCGAAGCCGCGGGAGTAGGGATTCCTGGCGGGGGTGTCGGGGCCCCAGTGTGGGTGTGGCGCGCCCGGCAATCCTTGGGGGCACCAGGCGAGGGCCTGGCACTCCCGCATGGTTCCCCACAAATGTCGCATGCAATTCCCCTCCGCGTTATTCAAACTTTGAAATCCAACCGTTGCAATTCCAACGTTTTTGAGGCGCATGCAAAACTGGCCCAAGGGAATTGCATGCGAATTTTCGGGAAGGACCGGTTTCTCCCAATCGACGAGGCCGGGGTTTCCGCCTTGTGGGCACACTTGCCACTGAGGGACCCTCATCGGTCTCAACACAGCATACCAATCTGTCAAGCCACTTATTTCCTCAAAAGCCTGTAGAGTGAATGACTGTCAAGCCACAAAGGGGTGAGAGCTACGGCCGGATAGCCGCCATCAGGGATCTCGCTCCCCGCCCACCACGAGAGAGTCCTCAACATATGGAAGCGACACCACATCACGAGTTCAGCGCGCTCTACACATCGGAGCCCCAACTCACGCGAGCGTTGGCTGCAGAATTCCGCCACGATCCGCAAGCGACTGAGCGCTACTTCTCGTCTCTGTTGGGCGTGGAGCTTGGCGAACTGACCGATGTCGGGTGCGAAAAAGATCAGCGCGTAGACATTCTTCTGGAGTTCGAACACTCGACCATTGCCATTGAAGCCAAGATCGACCACGCCATCAGCGAGGATCAACTAGAGCGAGAATCGAAAGTCGCCGATTACTTGATGCTCCTTCTCCTTGACGCCGATGATGCTGCGGAACACCAGGATCAGGTCGCGCGCGTTCTCACCTGGGCAGAAATACTCCCCGAGTTCCCCGACGCTCGCGTTCTACTATCAGACGTCGAGTCCCTCCCCGCATCGAAAGTCCAGGTGGAGCGGGTGCTGCGCAAGACGCTGAAGAAGCTGACGATCCCTGACGGGTGGTACCTCGAAGTCAATCGCGGGGATTCAGCGATGCCGGGAATTACTATCGAATCCCCAGAGCTCCCTAACGGCGATTGGCTTTGCGGACAGATTCAGGTGACCGGCCGGAAGATGCCAGCAGTCTTCAGCGATGTGCGCCTCGAGTACTACGCTGGAACCTACGTTGAGGAAACTGACGAGTGCTATCCATCATTGGATTCGAACGTCCCGCCATCGTGGGTAACGAACGCTCGGCTCCTCTATGAGTCGGTGTTGGAGGGGGATCCCAGCACGTTCGATCTCAAAACCAATAAGCCTGGTACCTCGCAACGACCTCTCGGGCAACTCCGTAAAGATCTTACGATGAAGTACCTGGCAGATGCTCCCTGGCTCGCCCAGGGATACATCAACTGGTCCCTCGGCGTCCGAGCAAACCCCAAACCAATCTCTGAGATCGACGACCTCGCAGATGCTGCTATGCGTCTCTTCACAGCCTGGTTCGACGCTCTCGAAAAACAATCACACGAGTAAGGACATGGCCGAGCCTCCGGCCTCGGCATTGCCTGAGTTCTCACCTTGGCTACAAGTGACAGCCGATTTACACGGGTGGGGGGCTCCCAAACGGGAGCCCCCCACCTTTCTACAGCATCACAACCTCAGTACGCCAGCCCCTTAGGCTGCTCGGCGAGCACCGCGAACCCCGGGTTGACGACCTCGAATCCGTTGGCCTTGTAGGCCTCGTAGTCGAAGTTTTCGCATTCGTCGTACCCGATGCGGTGGTACTCGTAGAAGCCGTCCCAGTCCTCATACCCAGACCCGAGGGAGGACTCGAGGAACGCGTCGGCCATGGCCATCGCGGTGCGCGGGGCGACGTAGAAGGCGCCCATGGCGAGCATGTTCGCGTTGTTGGCGGCGGCGCAGCGGCGCGCGGCGGGCACGGATTCGCACACGGCGGCGTGTACGTGGGGGCACTTGGAGGCGGCGATGTGGATGCCCATGCCGGTGCCGCAGAAGGCGAGGGCGCGTTCGAACTTGCCTTCGGCGATTTGGGCACCGAGCGCGAATCCGACGCGGTGGTACATGGGCGCGGTATCGGGGTCGGGCGTCAGGTCGGTGACGGTCCAGCCGCGCTCCTCGAGGTGGGCTTTGACGGCTTCCTTGAGAGGGTAACCGGCGAAGTCGGCGCCGACGACGACGTGCTTGTCTTTAACTGTCAGCATGCGCGTGTCCTTTCCTGAGTCTGCGCAGTTTGGAGAAGGAGAAGAGGCCCTCGTTCATGCAGATGACGAGCAACAGCACGCCACCCCAGATGAGGGGCCTGTAGAAGTTGGAGATGTCGGGGAACATGTTCAGGCCGGAGGAGAGGACCTGGAGCATGAGGATGGACAGGAGGACGCCGCTGAGGCGTCCGGATCCGCCGTTGGGGTTGACGCCGCCGAGGACGACGATGAGGACGGTGAGCAGCGTGTAGGAGGCTCCGTAGTCGGCTTTCGCGGAGTTGTAGTTCGCGAGCATGACGATGCCGGCCATGGCCGCCATGACGCCGGAGAGCACGTAGGTGCGGATCAGCAGGCTCTTAACTTTCAGGCCCGAGAAGCGCGCCGCGGTGTCGTTCGTGCCGAGCATGAGGATCGTGGTCCCAAAGCCCGTGAAGGCGACGATGGCGCCGGCGACAGCCGCGCACACCAGGAACACGACGAGGGGGATGGGGACGAGGCCGGCCACCTTCCCCGTGAACACGGCTCCGAACGCTGCGGGGACGCCGGAGACGGGTTTGCCTTGGGTGAGGATGAGGGCGACGCCGCCGAAGAGCTCGAGGGTGCCGAGGGTGGCGAGGATGGGTGGGATCTTGAGGACCGCGACGAGCGTGCCGTTGATGAGTCCGCACACGACCCCGACCACCAGTGCGACACCCAGGGCGATGAGGGTGGCCATGCCCATCGCCGAGGGGGTGACGGCCGGGCCGAGCATCGAGCGCAGAGTGAGGGCCGCACAGATCGAGGTGACGTTGGCGATGGCGACGACGGACAGATCAATACCGGCGGTGAACATGGTGAACATGACGCCCAGGCTCATGAGGCCGAATTCGGGGAATTGGACGGCCATAGACTGCCAGGTGCGCACGGCGAAGAAGGGGCCGGGGCGCACGGCGGCGAAGAAGATGAGCAGGAGGAGGAAGACGATGATCAGTCGCGTCATGTAGCTGTCCTTCTTGAGGAAAGCGAGGCGCGGGGAGGCGAGAAGCGTTGACATGTGGTCCTCCTAGTGTGCGTTGCGGCGGGCGCGCATGACCTGAAGCGCGGAGACGCCGGTTCCCACGATGATGAGCAGGCCCAGGGCGAAGCCCTGCCAGAACGTCGGGATTCCCATGAGGATCATGGAGTTTTGGACGATGACAATGAGCAGCGTGCCGAGCATGACGCCCGTCAGCGAGCCCTTGCCGCCGGTGATCGCGGTGCCGCCCAGGACGACGGCTGCGATGACCATCATTTCCATGCCGAGCAGGTTGGTGGGGTGCATCTGTCCCATGGAGCAGGTGCGGACCATGCCGGCCAGGGCGGCGATGACGCCGACGAGGACGTAGAGCCAGAACTTGGTGGCTCGCACCTTGAAGCCGACGCGGGCGGCCGCGGACTCGTCGCCGCCGAGGGCGAAGAGGGAGCGTCCGAACATCGTATAGCGGGTGACGAAGAAGGCCACCGCGACGACCGCGACGAGGATCAGGAAGGACACAGGCATCGAGGACTGCAGGCCGGAGCTTTCGTTGCGGGCGACGAAGAGGGACGCGGATCCGAAGGAGCGCATGGACTCGGGGATCGTGTTGATCTGCACGGATTTGAGCGCACCCTGCATGACGCCGTTGAAGACGTTGGCGGTGCCCAGGGTGATGATCAGCGTGGGCACGGTCAGCCTCGACGTGAAGATGCCGTTGAATGCGCCGAGGACCGCACCGAGGGCGGCGGCGATCAGGAAGGGCACAATGACGGGCCCGTTCCAGCCGTTGTCGACGAGGACTTTTGTGGTCACGTAGACCGCGAGGGAGGCCAGCGCCGGGAAGGACACGTCGATGCCGCCGGAGACGAGGACGAGGTGCGCGGCGACGGCGAAGAGGCCGGGGACCACCATCGCGCCGGCCAGGTCGACGAGGTTGTTGGCCGTGTAGAACTGTCCGGAGCGCGCCTGGATGACGAGGGTGAGCGCGGCGATGACCAGGAACACCCAGAATTCGTTGGCGCGCAGGACTTTCGTGATGAGTCGGGGCATTAGTTCTCTCCCCCTTCGGTCGACGAGGCCGGGGCCTGGTCTTCGGACAGGAGCCGGGTCAGTTCGGCCTCGGTGAGGGTGTCGGGGTTGATCGGGTCGCTCAGGTGCCCGGCTCGCATGATGGCGATGGTCGAGCAGTTGGTGAGCACTTCGGCGATGTCGTCGGAGATGATGATGACGGCCATGCCTTGCGCGGCGAGTTCGCGCAGGATCGAGTGGATCGTGAATTTGGAGCCGATATCGACGCCGACGGTGGGCCCGTTGAGGATGAGGACGGAGGGCTTGGTGGCGAGCCACTTGGCCAGGACGACCTTTTGCTGGTTGCCGCCCGACAGGGTGTTGACGGCGTTGGCGGGGTTGGGGGTGACGACGTCGAGGCGCTTCACCCACTTCTTCTCTTCGTCGCGGATGGCTTTCTTGTCGATGAATCCGAGGGCCTTGGTGAAGGATTCCATTTCAGAGATCGTGATGTTTTCGCCGATCGAGCGCGAGAGGAAGAGGCCTTCGGTAAGTCGGTCTTCGGGGACGTAGGCGATGCCGGCCGCGATCGCGTCGCGCACGCCTCGCAGGGTGACGTCGTGGCCTTTGACGCGGATGCGCCCGGAGTCGAGGGGGAGCATCCCGAAGAGGGACATGGCGAGTTCGGTGCGTCCGGAGCCCAGCAGGCCCGTGATGCCGAGGATTTCGCCGGGTCGCACGCTCAGGGTGGCGTCGTTGAAGGCGCCGGCAACGGTTGCACCCTCAACCTCGAGGATCGGGGCCTCGGTGATGTCGCCGGGCTGGTAGCGCTCCTCGTCGAAGTCGCGCCCGGTCATGTGGCGGGCGAAGCTGGCGCGGTCGAGCTCTTCCTTCGGGCAGGTGATGACCTTGTGTCCGCTGCGCAGGATGGTGAAGCGCTGAGCGATTTCGAAGACTTCTTCGAGCTTGTGGGACACGAAGAGGATCGCGATGCCACGCGATTGCAGGTCGGCGACGATGTCGAAGAGGGCGCGCACTTCCTTCTTAGTGAGGGCGGTCGTGGGCTCGTCCATGATGATGAGTTTCGCGTCGCCCATGAGCGCCCGGCTGATGGCGACAAGCTGTTTGTCGGCGACGGAGAGGTTGCCGACGAGTTCGTCGAGGTCGACCTGGAAGCCGATTTTGGCGACGGCTTCGCGGGCGACTTCGCGCATGCGCGAGCGGTTGACGAGGCGGCGTCCGGCGGCGACTTCGCTGCCGAGCGCGATGTTCTCCATGACGGAGAGGTTGGGGAAGATGGAGAAGTCCTGGTAGATGACGCGTACGCCCGCGTCGATGGCGTCGGCGGGTGTCAGTCGCGTAAACTCGCGGTTCCCGATGGAGACCGTGCCCTGTTCGGGGGTGTGGACTCCGGAGATGACTTTGATGAGGGTGGATTTGCCCGACCCGTTTTCTCCGGCGAGGCAGTGGATTTCTCCGGGCGCGATGTCGAGGTCGATGTCGACCAGGGCTCGCACGCCTGCGAAGGATTTGCTGACGTGTCGTACCGCCAGCACTGGGGTGTCCATGTGGTGTCCTTTCCGACGCGTGGTGCCGACCCGGGGCCCGCGCGGTGCTGTCGCCCGCTCGTGGAGGTTTGTTCGTGCGCGAGCGTCAGTGCACGCGCTGGGGTGGCCCGGCCACGGCCTCGTTCATTGGGACGAGGCCGTGGCACGCGGGTGGTCGTGTGCGGTGAAGCGGTTAGAAGCCGAGGGAGTCGACGTTGTCCTTGGTGATCTGGATCCAGCCGTTGCCTTCGAGGACCTTGGTAGAGCCCTGCGAGAAGTGCATGGATTCGTATCCCTTGACGCCGAGGTTGACGCCGTCTTCGATCTTTTCACCGTTGAGGACCTTGGTGGCCAGGGACGCCATGGCGTAGCCGGCGTCCGCGGGGTCCCAGAGGGTCAGGGTCGACACGGAGCCATCCTTGAGGATTTGGGCGTTGGCCGCGGGCATGCCCGTGCCTGCGGTGAAAACTTTGCCCTTGAGGCCGAGCTCTTCGATGGCGCGTGCGGTGCCGGGCGCGTCGAAGGAGGAGGTGCCGAGGATGCCCTTGACTTCGGGGTACTTCTTGAGGACTTCCTTAGCGGTCTGGTAGGCGGTTTCACCGTTGTCCTGGGATTCGACGCGGGGCTCGGCTTCGAGCAGCGTCATCTTGGGGTACTTCTCCTTCTGGTGGGCGACGGCGCCGTCTGCCCATTCGTTGTGGGAGGCGTTGGTGACGTGGCCGACCATGGTGGTGTAGACGCCTTCTTCACCCATGGCTTGGGCGAGGTTGTCCATGATGAACGCGCCGTATTCACTGTTATTGAAGGCTTCGATGTCGTACATCGTGTTTTCCTGGGAGGCGCCTTCGTGGGTGACGACGACGATGCCTGCGTCCATGGCCTGCTTGAGGACGGGCTCGATGGCGCCGGGGTCGACGGGGACGACGCAGATGGCGTCGACGCCTTGGGCGATGAGGTCTTGGATGACCTGGGCCTGCATGGTGGCGTCGGTTTCAGCGGGGCCCTTCTGGAAGGCGTTCATGCCGGTATCTTCGGCGTACTTCTTGACGCCGGTTTCCATGCGGACGAACCAGGGGTTGGTGGCGTCCTTGGGGACGACGGCGATCGTGTAGTTGCCGTCTCCGCTGCCCTTCGCGGCGGGGCTGGACGAGGATTGGGCGGTGTCGCCGGGTGTGCAGGCGCCGAGGGCGAGGGCGCATGCGGATGCGGCGACGAGGGCTGTAGCTGCGAGGCGGGGCTTCATAGGAGTCTCCTCTGTGTGGGTCAACGTCGGTGTTGAGGTTGTGGTTGTGCGGCGGCTCTGCTGGCGTGCGGTGGTGCTTGGCGTGTCCGTCTTCGTTGCTGGACCTGCCTTGCGGTGCCGCGTGTGCGGTGCTGCTGCGTGCCGGGCGCTCCCGTCCTTGGGGGCGCGTCGGCGTGCCCCCAATCCTAGGACACACGGGTGGTGGCGTTCACTTTCCGGGTCCTTGTGGGACGAGGCCGGGGCGGGTTTTTGGGGTGCGTGTGGGCTGGTTGTGGGCTGATTTGTCAGACGTATGGGCGAGGATATTAGTCCAGACAAATGCCGTACGATACGGATTGGCACGAACCGGCTCGTTGCTTGTTGGAGCGGCGCACACTCGTGCGGTGATGCGCATCATAACTGCACATTTGTGCGATTATGTGCGCGGACGCGGGAGGATGTGCAGGGCATGGGTACGCGCATCCACATCCCGGAGAGGCGCAAACGCCGCGCGATACAGCATTCCCCTTGTAGCCGCTCCACGACACAAAACATGCTTGTGTGTCGTAGCTTACCCGCTATTCTTAGTCATATGACCCACGGTGAGAATCCCCAACCAGAGCGACTAGTAAAGTCAAAACAACGAGTCGCCGACCATGGTGAGGTATTCACTCCCTCCAACATTGTGGACGCCATGCTCGACCTGGTCAAAGACGAGTCCGAGCGCATCGATGCCCGTGTCCTTGAGCCAGCCTGCGGTGAAGGCGCATTCCTCCAAGAGGTACTGCGCCGCAAACTCACGACCTGCCAGGCACGTTACGGGAAGAACGAGTTTGAACGCCGACACTACGGACTGCTGGGCCTGATGTGTACCTACGGCATTGAGCTCCTCGAGGACAACGCCCAGATCTGCCGCAACAACCTGCACACAATCTTTGTGGACTTCCTCGGCCCAGACGCAGCACCTGAGTGGGCGCAAGCAGCCCAGGTAGTCCTCAAGACAAACATTGTCCAAGCCGACGCCCTCACCATGAAACTCCCCAATGGTGAGGCAATCACCTTCGCCGAGTGGGGGTACCTAGGCAAAGGACGCTTTCAGCGCCGCGACTTCCTCTACGGCGACCTGGCCAAACGATCCGCCTTCGGCGAAGACACACTCTTCGGGAACATGGAGATCGCCGACATCTTCACCCCCACGACATCTTTCCCCACGATGAACGTGGCCGATATCGCCGTATTGGAGGCATGACATGGAGAACCTCCTGGCACGTACTCACAACCCCGATGTGCTCACATGCATCGCGAACCTGTCCAACGACGAGGTGTTCACTCCGCCAGAGATGGCAAGCGCGATGCTCGACATGGTTGCTGAGGCATGGGCTGCCGACCATGGCGGTGAGAACCTGTGGGCGAACCCGGACGTGACGTTCCTGGATCCGTTCACGAAGACGGGCGTGTTCCTCCGGGAAATTACCCGCCGACTCGTCGAAGGCCTCGAGGCACAGATTCCGGACCTGCAGGAGCGTGTCAACCACGTGCTGACCAAGCAGGTGTACGGTATCGCGATCACCGAGCTCACTGCGCTCATGGCTAGGCGGAGCGTGTACTGCTCCAAGCGTGCTGATGGCAAGCACTCGATCTGCACGGGCTTTGACACCTCGGACGGCAATATCTGGTTCGAGCGCATCGAACACACCTGGACGGGCGGAACGCGAGAGAGCCGAGTCGACCCACTCACCGGGGACGAGATCTTCATCTACACGGGGCGCAAATGCTCCTACTGTGGCGCGGGAGAGAACGACTACGGGCGAGGCGACGACCTCGAAACCCACGCCTACGCCTTCATCCACACCGACGACATCAAGCAACGTATCAACGAAATTTTTGGAGCCGCCATGCACTTCGACATCGTGATCGGCAACCCGCCATACCAACTGAGCGACGGCGGGCACAACGCCTCGGCAAGTCCGATCTACCAGCTCTTTGTGCAGAAAGCGTTCGACCTCGATCCCAGCTATGTCACCATGGTCACCCCCTCTCGATGGTTCGCGGGCGGTAAGGGACTGGACGATTACCGTGACCAGATGCTTCACGATCATCGACTGCGGCGCTTGGTCGACTACCCGAAGCTCTACGAAGCATTTCCCGGCGTGAAGATCCGCGGCGGCGTCTCATACTTCCTATGGGATCGAAACCACGATGGCCCATGCTCGGTACAAACTATGTGGGACGGCAAACCACTCGGGCCTGAGGCTGAGCGATACCTTGATGAGTTTGACGTTCTGGTTCGCCAGAATGAAGCCGTATCCATCCTGCGAAAAGTCCAGTCACTCTCCGAGCCCACGATGGACCAAATGGTCTCGGCAAACAAGCCCTTCGGGCTGCGAACCTTCGTTCACGGTGCGAAATCCCCAACGGGCCAAACTGACCCGATTCAGTTGTTCGGATCTCAGAAGGTGTCGTGGATCGAGCGTGACGATCTTCCACTCAATATCGAACTTGTTGACACTTGGAAAGTGTTGATGACACGGGTGCAGGGTACCAGTGCTGCCGTAGAAACGAAGTTCTTATCAAAACCGATTATTGCGGGGCCTGGAACGGCCTGCACTGAAACATATGTCATTGCTGGCGCGTTCAGCTCTGAGAGCGAGGCTCAATCCGTCGCATCGTATCTTCGGACTCGATTCGCCCGGTTCCTCGTTTCACTTCGCAAGTCCACTCAAGATGCGCCGCGCCGTGTCTATGCGTTTATGCCCCAGCAGTCATGGGACCGTACCTGGACGGATGAGGAGTTGTACTCAAAGTACGGGCTGACGGATGAGGAGATCGCCTTCATTGAGTCGATTGTGCGCCCGATGGAGGATGAGTGATGGCTCGCTCGGCGGAGATGTTGCTTCCTCCTCGTCCCTCGGCGCGGCTGCGTATTTACGCATGGTCTCCCAAGAACCCTGCGCCTGAGTATCAGGGACTGATTAAGGTCGGTCAGACCACGCGTGAGGATGTGCGGGAGCGGATCCGTGAGTCTCAAGGTCAGGTGCAGCAGGAGTTCACGCTTCACACCGATGTGGTGGCTGAGCGCGAAGATGGCTCGATCTTCCGCGATAAGGACGTCATTGAGCGACTGAAGGCTAAAGGCTTTGAGAACCCTCACTTCGGCTCAGCGTCCGAGTGGGTGCGGTGCAAGCCTATTGACGTACTCACGGCAATCACAGAACTTCGCAGAGGTGAGGTATTCTCTGGCCACCACTACCAGACCTTCCCGATGCGACCTGAGCAGGCGCGTGCCGTGGAACAAACAATCGGCTACTACGAGTCGATCTGGGCAGAAGATCCCGACGCTGTGCCGCGCTTCTTGTGGAACGCAAAGATGCGGTTCGGCAAGACCTTCACCTCCTACCAACTCGCCAAACGCATGGGGGCCAAACGCATCCTCGTGGTGACGTTCAAGCCTGCAGTGCAGGATGCTTGGCACGAGGACCTGGCCAGCCACGTGGACTTTGACGGCTGGCAGTACCGCAACACCGATCTCATGGCTGAGCTCGGACCGGGTGACCCAGATAAGCCGCTGGTGTATTTCGGTTCCTTCCAAGACCTGCTGGGTCGGGACAAGAAGACCGGGCTGATCAAGTCGAAGAACGAGTGGGTTCACACCATTAACTGGGACCTGGTGATCTTCGATGAGTACCACTTCGGTGCCTGGCGCGAGTCTGCCAAGGCGCTCTTCGAAGGTGAAGAAACGAAGGTCGCAGACAAAGAGCTGGATGCAGAGTTTGCTAATGGTGCGCTCGACACCTTCGATACCGAACTCGACGAGCTAGGTAACGACGAGGCGGAATTCCTGCCCATCACAACTCGTTCCTACCTTTATCTCTCCGGCACACCGTTTAAGGCACTGGCAACGGGTGAGTTCATTGAGGAGCAGATCTTCAACTGGACCTACACCGACGAACAAGAAGCCAAAGCCGTCTGGGAACTCGAGCACCCTGGTGAACGCAACCCCTACGGGTCGTTGCCGGAGATGCGACTGCTGACGTACCAAATGCCCGACGACATCCTCTCAGTGGCAGTGCAGGGTGAGTTCGACGAGTTCGACCTCAACACGTTCTTCGAAGCCACTGGGGAGGGAAATACTGCCCGCTTCGTCCACGAGTCGGATGTGCAAAAGTGGCTTGACCTGATCCGTGGGGAACACGCACCGACGCAGCTTGACTCCCTCAAAGCCGGCAGCAGACCGCCCTTCCCGTACGCAGATGCCCGTTTGCTGCCTTACATGCAGCACTCGTTCTGGTTCTTACCAACCGTAGCTTCTTGCTTCGCGATGGCGAACATGCTGCGCGCCCGCCACAACACCTACTGGCACTCTTACAAGGTTGTTGTGGCCGCAGGAGCGAAGGCGGGAATCGGTGTGGCGGCGCTTCCGCCCGTGCGTGCAGCAATTGAGGATGGTCACGACACCAATACCATCACGCTTTCGTGCGGGAAGCTCACTACCGGTGTGACGGTGAAGCAGTGGTCCTCTATCCTCATGCTGCGTAACCTCACCAGCCCTGAGACTTACTTCCAGGCCGCGTTCCGTGTGCAGTCCCCGTGGGCAATCGCCAATCCCAACGGCGACAACCCAAACGAGGAAGAAATCCTCAAACCGGTTGCCTTCGTCTTCGACTTTGCCCCCACCCGCGCACTGCGGCAGATGGCCGATTACGCCAGCGGTCTGAACCCTACGGCTGACAGCCCCGAGCGGGCTGTGGCGGACCTGGTGAAGTTCCTTCCCGTCCTTGCCTATGACGGCGCAAACATGAAAGAAGTCAACGCTGGCGAGATCCTCGACATCGCCATGTCCGGCACCTCAGCGACCTTGTTGGCCAAGAAGTGGGAGTCCGCGATCCTGGTGAACGTGGACAACATGACCCTGCGCAAGATCATGGACAACCAGGCAGCCATGGACGCCATCATGAACATTGAGGGCTTCCGTGCGCTGGGCTCGGACATCTTCGAAACCGTAGTGAACAAGAGTGAGAAGGTTTCGGCCACGAAGAAGGAGAAAGGCGCAGATCTTTCCAAGAAGGAGAAGAAAGAGCTCTCCGACGAGGAGAAGGAGTACAAGTCCAAGCGCAAACAAATCCAGGAAAAACTCATCAAGTTTGCCACCCGGATCCCTGCGTTCATGTACCTCACCGACTTCCGTGAAAACACGCTCCATGACGTCATCACCAAGATTGAGCCGGACTTGTTCAAGAAGGTCACCGGTCTATCGGTGGCTGACTTCAACCTGCTGGTGAATCTCGGCGTCTTCAACTCCATCCACATGAACCAGGCAGTCTTCGCCTTCCGCCGCTATGAGGATGCCTCCCTGCACTACACCGGCATTCGATCCCACCCGGAGCAAAAGCGCATGCTCGGCCTCTACGACACCGTCATCAGCTTGGAGGAGCAGCGCTGAGTAGCCGAACACACCACTAACGGGTGCGTCACTGATAGCCGACTTGGGGACATTCCTGTTCCGGAATCGACTATCGGCGCATCTACCCCCTTGATCGCGGGCTCAATTCAGCCCTGTGACTTGCCGGTTTTCCCTTGAGTTTCAGCGGTTTTGACGGCTTTTGAGAGTTGAGTGTGGGTGGAGGCATCTAGGCCTCCACCCACACTCAACTCGGAAGAGGCTGTAAATGCCACCGACTACCTTCTCGAAGCTATCCTGTCACGCTTGCTACAAGTTGGCGGCTCGTATTCGCTGGTTGCCTGAGTGGTTCAAATCGGAAGCCGCTTGTTGAGTCCTTTTTGCAGGGACGAAGCTTGTATAGCCCTACTGAAAGTCGAAGCGTTCTGTCTTGTGATCTTCGTCTTCATCCCAGTCAATGATCAGCTGAAGCCTGCCACTAGTCCCCATCGTTAGGCAGAAATTGAGCTTCCAGGTCACATTAGGATCGAGTCGAATTGGCTGTTCTGGCGTGACAAGAATAATTGGACCTGAAGTGGCTTCTGCTCTGAATGTTACGTTTTCGGCAGCGGAATCTCCGATGTTCGTGACCTCTAGCCAATGATTCGTTGTATATTTCGCTCTGCCTCGCGAGTCTGTTTCTTTGAGCTGCTGGCTTTGCTGTGACTGGACGCGAAACTGTGCTCCGCGCTTTCTTGCTGGAGCCAAAACTTGCCCGCCGTCCACAAGTTCTGAGACGTCTAGCTCGATTGCTTGCCAGACCTTATGTTCTAGCTGACTCGGGTTTGCGAATGTCGCAAGGAGTCCTCTTTCGCTGATCTCTTCACGAAAAGAACGAAGAGCCTTCAGCTGCTCAACGTCCACGTCATTTGGATGAGGGGCTTCAGAAAAATAGAGATGTACGTGTTTCCCGCGTTCTACGGATCGTTCGATCTCTTCTACAGTTCCTGAGATTGCTTCAGGCGTCGGAGCTCCGAGCCTGCTACCGAATAGGGCAATGACTATGTCTGCGTTATCAATCCCCTGCTCATTGACAAATACTTGGGGATGCTTACCGAGCTTGGGAACTGACGATGTTTCCCATCTCCATGGCAGTAGCATGACATTCTTCGTGGCTGAGTTAGCGTCATTCCAAGAGTGAAGTGCTCTTTCAACTGCATCACGCGCTTCGGGGATGTCCGAGGGAGACGCTATCGCTACCCGGAGTACTGTTGCAGAAAAAGCCATACTGCAAGGATACCCTCAACACAGGGAAGTGTCATAGGCTGTAAGCAGTTTTTATGGTACTAGTGCTGTTGGGTGGTTGGTTGTGAGCTGTCGTCTGATGTGCAGTGTTTGGAATTGTGTGGTGATTATGGGCTCTTCAGAGTTGAGTGTGGGTGACCGGGTGTTGGTCGGGGGTTGCGGGTAGAGGTCAAGGTCCCTGATGATGAGCGGACTTCTACTCCCTATCGTCAAGGACCCCGGGCGGTGTCTCACCCACCTGCTGCTGCTCTGTGTCGCTTGATCGTTGTGATCGGTGTGATCTGCTCGTCGACTTGGAGGGTTTCCATCTGCTTGCTGTTGCTCGGCGGGAGTGTGGTCCGGTGCTCGACAGAGAGTCCTGTGATCGCTGTGCTGGGTGCCCGGGTTGTGGGGTAACTTGCTCACGGTCAGGGGCGTGTGGTGGTGGAGGTGATCGACGCGCCCTTGGGCCGGGGTCCCTATGCGGATCCGGTGGCACAATACGGCGCTGGATGTGCCGCGAACGCACCTGCCAGACGGTGACGTTCCTGGAGCATAGCGAGAAGGTGTGTGCTCCCTGGGCGCGTCTGGGTGTGCGGGCGATCCGCTGGGCGATCCGACAGTTGCGCTTCGAAGGAGCCACCATTGCAGGATTGGCTCGACAACTGGCAACCACGTGGAACACCGTGTGGCCCCCTATCAAGCCGTGCCTGCACGCATCTGGTTCATCGAAGACATCATCCCCGCCGGGATCTAAACGCTACGCGGCTTCTCTTAAATGATTCAGTTCCGTAGAAAGTCATTTGCTTGTCGCCCCACCAGGTGAGGAATTGTTGAGCAGATTCGCCATTGTGTTCAATGTCGAATGCACTGTCGAATGAGGCGATGACTCCGTTGGTTGCTTCGGCAAGAGCTGCTGCAACCAGCCCGTACCCTGTCGATGCAACAGCAGGGCCGCCCATGTTTCGGTATTCATACCAGTAATGATCTTGACGAAGTACCTTTGCTAGCTGCTCGGGTGGCAGCAGATTCTCAAACTCCTCGACGATGCTCCACAGTCCAAGATGTTCTGGTTTTGAGTTGAACGGATAAACGAGATCTTCTTCAGTGATCCGATCATCATCCTCGACAGCGAAACAACTAGGCCAAGAGGTGGAGTCCCACTCGCCGTTAATCCAGTAGCCAAAGCCAAGTTCCATACCTGGTTCCCAGGCCAAACTTTCGTCAACGAAGCGGAGCTGCGAGCCCCCCGCAGAGGGGTAGAACGCCTTGACTTCGATCCGAGAGCCGACTCCGTGTCTGTCAAGGAGCTGCTGGAAAAGCTCCTGTGTGCGGGCGCGTGTCTGCTCCACGAGCGGCATGAAGCTCGTTGTCGGATAGACGTCGATGGTCGTTGACATACCCCAACTCTACAGCCCGAATGAGCGTGAACACAGGAGGAAATTCCCATGGCTGACTCATCTTTTGGGGCTCTTCATAATTGGGGGTGTAGTTGGGGTCTGGGCCTGTGAGCAAGTTGTTGACGGTTTGTTTATGCGGCTGTTGTCCAGGCCGCTTGGTGTAGTTCGTATTCGATGGGGGATCTGCCGCCGAGGCTGGTGTGGATGCGGCGGCGGTTGTAGAAGTCTTCGATCCAGGTGGCGACCCCGGTGTAGACCTTGTCGCCTATGGTGAAGGTGCGCCGGTAGTAGTACTCGGTTGTGAGGGTGGCCCACAAGGATTCGGCCACCCACCATCCTCACCGCGGGCGGCACGTACGCATCGAGGGGGTAAGCGACTCTTGGTGGGGTCGGCGATGACCGAAAACTCGGCGTCGCCGAGCCCACAGACGGTCAGTGACGGGTCTTGGCGTCCTTCGCTTCTTTTTCGAACCCAACCTGCCAAAACCCCATATCGAGCAGCTTCATCTGCGGATAGGTCAGGTCCTCGTACTGCATTCCACGCCGCGCTTCCTCGAGGCGGTCGTTGTGGGCCTCGTAGAAGTCCACGAGCTTGAGGAGGGAATTCCGGCTGTATTCCTGCGTCGTCACCTTGTATGTCGCAACGCCATCCTGAAAGAATCTGTCGTACGCGGGCACGCATCCGAGCGTTCCCATGAGGATTTTCGTGATGAGGACCGGCGACACAGGAGTCGTAACTTCACGTCCCGCGACCTTATCGCGGATCGGCCGGAAATAATAGTCGGCGATGTAGTCGTAGAGCTTCTTGAGCTGCTCCCAAACGTCACTGTTTCGCACATCCGCACACGCGAGCCCGAACAGGCAGTCGTATTCGGGCTTCAGGATCTTCTCGACAACGGGCGAAAGCACCTTGTAGTCCTTCTGAAGCAGGAAGCACGAGCCCCGATACATTCCCCAGCTCGCCAGGTAGAAAGCGAGGTGCAGGCTCAAATAGTCATAGTCCGGGGAAGGGTCGGTCCGCGCATCTCGAAAGACGCGATAGCAATGCTCCCACGAGCGCGAGCGCCCATTCTCATCCCTGCGCGCATCCTCGTAGAAGGTCTGCGCAGCGTCAATCAACTCATCGATCGCGTCCATGTGCTCCCTCGTTTATCTGACCTTCAACATTGAAATCAGGGCCCGAGCGATGAACTCCGAACCACCCTTCTCTGTCGAATCATAATCACAGCTAATATCACCGCCGAGAAAACCCACGACGTGTCGCACAGCCTCCTCGCAATGGACGACCCCGCCTGAGACGCCGCGACAACTAGCGGAATGCATCTCGGCGGGCCTAGTACCCTCGTGCCCACTCTCGGAGCGCCGCTTCGACAACCTCGGAAGCATTGTCGTACCCGTCGTAGGTTGCGCGCAGCATCGCCGCCTCGTACACGTCCTCGTCGATGTGCACCGTGACCTCGACGACCGGTACTCGAGAAGCGGCAAGCTCCACCGCGTCCCGCTTCTCACCCAGCCTCGACCCGACCGTGAAGCCGTTTTCTTCCGCCCACCGCCGGATTTCGGCGTTCTGTTCCGCCAAGCTCTTATCGTCTCGCTTCGTCATAGTCGTATGTGTACACGAGGGCGTGGTCCCTGTCCTCACGGAGGGCTGCCACCGCCTCCTCGACTTGATCCGATTGACGAGGCGCCTACCGCGCTCGGCCCTCATCGTCGCGTCTGTTCGATGGATACTCTCCGCCATGAGGATAGGTCCGCACGGAGAGCGAGCGACACTGCCGCTACTCCCCTGTTCGGCGCAGGCTGCGGACCTCACATTGGGGCGTTTCACGTGAAACAACTGCCGGCCAGCGGGCGCTCCCACCCCAGGAGCCTTCAACGCACGCCCGTTTATCCCACTCGGACACTTGACTGACGCGGCGCAAATTCGCGCCATTTTGCGCCCGATCGACATCTGCGTCCCGATAATGGTCCACAGTTTCACCTGTAGGTCGCACGCGTGCAGAGAGCACAGAAAGACATTTGACGAGTTCAAACAGGAGAAGCTCACAACGGATGCACATCTGTGCCGCCGATCATCATAAATCGGGCGAATGTGCGTGATGGTTGCGCAGCATTCTTAGTATTTCATGCTGGTTCTGCGCGTACCCTGAAACAGTAGGGCGCGCCTCCAAGGACGGGGGCACGTCGCAGGGCACCTCACCGTGGAGGAGTACAACGCCATGACGGTTCCACCATTGTTCGATCACTTCGATAGCGAGGATGAGGATCAGCTGCGGCGCGATGCCGCGTCGCGGGAAGCAGGGCTCGAGGCCGATGCTGAGCACCGGACCACGCGCGCGCATCCCGGAGGCGTGCGGGAGCGCGCCCAGGCGTGGCTGCACGTCGAGCCGTTCTATTGGACGATGCGCGTGGTCTACGTGTGCCTCGCCGCAGGAGCCGTCTTCGCCGTCTACATCAACGGCGTCGCCGAAGGATGGTGGCACGCCTGGGGCGAAAAACCCAGCGTCGCAGCCACGGCCCCCGCCGCCCAGCCTACGCCCGCACCGAGCCTGTCGAGCGAGGCGGCCATGTCGGGCGGCTACCAGATCGGCCCCGACGGTATCCTCGTGCGGCCAGCTCAGTTTGCGGCAGACACCTACACCAAACCCGAGTTACCTGACGAAGCGAAGGAAAACACCGAACGAGGAGCAGAACTCGCAGCCGAACACTACGTGGCTACGCTCAGCTATGCATGGAACACGGGAGACACACAAACTTTGGCAACCTTGTCTACAGAGAACGTCCCGTTTGCCGATGGGCACATCAACGCCATCAATTCGCTTTACTCAAACGGTTGGGCATATGGGAATGCCGCAACCATTACGAGCATTGTGGAAGTCGAACCCATTACGGAAGAAATGGGTGTACCACCCAACACTATCGGTGTCCTGTTCCATGTAACGACTACCAATGGAACTTCTTGTCAAGGGCAGCGGATTGTTGTAAGCGATAACGAATATACCTTGAGCTTCGCACTCTTCATGACGTGGCAGGGTGACCGGTGGCTCGTGACTGATGGGAATATCCCCCATGGTAAAAGTGAGTAATCCGCTCCGCGCAGGAGGAATCATATTAGGTACCATCCTGCTATTCGCGCCGACAGCTGCCACAGTTGCCGATAGCGTTCCAACGTCCTGCGATTATAACTCGGGTATTCCATCTGGATTCTGCGTATCTTCAACCCCAGGTGGAATGTACGCTGGAGCATGGCGAGTAGACAATGATCGGTCTTCTCCTCAGCAAGGCAGCAGCAGCTCGAATGTGGCGGATCAGCGGGCGCATGAGACTGCCGAAGGGGTAGTTGATCCGACTGCCGCCTCTTACGCGGGCGCTGCACGTTGTAAGAACGTGTACGTGAACAAGGCCCCTAACAGCCCGACGGTGTCCGACGACGACACTGTCGATAACTGCCCTCTGCCGCCAGATCCTGAGGGAGGCTCCGATCAGGACCCCGGTCGCATCCCCACCACACGCGACATCCTCTACCTGGCCGCCGCCACCATCCACCCAGACGGTGCTGGTTTGCGCAAGCGCCCCACTGGCGTCTCGTACACGAATAAGTACATCCCGACCCTCGTATCGGTCACCAACCCGACCCAGACTCACGTCATCAACCTATTGGGCCACGACATCACCATCACCCTGAAAGCCACCAACTACGAATGGGACTGGGGCGACGGCACCCCACACACCATCACCGCCTACCACGGAATGGCCTTCGAAAAGGGCATGGACCCCAACAAGGACCCCAGGCTCATCCGCCACTACTACACCCCACCCAACGGGTGGCGCTCACGCTTCGACGGACCCTACCCCGACGCCACACGCACCATCACCCTGACCACCACCTGGGCCGGCACGGCCACCAACCCCTTCACCGGCGAGACCCAGACCATCAACGGCCTGGTCACCACGACGGAGACAACAGGCCCCTTCCCCCTCAACCACCTCACCGTCTCAAACACCGACACCTGGGAAGAAAAACAAGGCCACTAAAACACCACTACACAGATGAGAACCTACGCGACCCCGATGATCCTTGCCAATTGGGCGCGCGCGCTGGCCCTCAGGTTCATGACGCCCCCGGAACTGGCTAGTTCTGTTATTGCGGACACTGCTTATGCCGATTGATTCGCAGCTGGCTAAAGCTACCTGCCCACTCATGAGGAAAACCCATCTCGGTGACAGAACGTAGATTAAGCTGCGCGTACTCGTCCTGCACCAAACCGCTCACTTTGGCTGTCCAGCTTGTGCCAGGTGAGATGCTATTCAGCATGAATGCCATGACGAGAAGTGCCCCAAAGAGTTTGTCGCTTTGTCCCTCGGGAAGCGACTCCAAGCCGTCAATTGTGCGAAATGCGACGGTCGACGCTGGCAGCAGGTTTCGGTTGAACAGACGTCCGTGGTGAGCACAAACGTTACGCACGACTGTCAGCTGCTCACACCATCGTGCTAAGGGATCTCTGGAGTAATAGTTCTTCCTGTGCTTGCCCTTCAATCTCAGTGGGTCGATAACGAAACCGAAGCTACGTGAGATCTCATGCTGCGCATTGATGGGGAGTCCGGCGTACAGCTTCGAAATATCGGCAAAGTCCAATGTTTCAGCGAGTACCCAAAACGGGTATCCCTCGTACTTTTCTGAATAGTGCCTGATTGCGGCATTATTGCCCTCGGCGCGTTTGAGCCGCCTACGAGCGGTGGTCAACCAAGACTTATGGTCGAAGTCTGGCCGGAACAGATCCTTCGCTTCGTAGGCGAGCGGACCACGAGCAACAATCCACTCGCCAACACGCGTACGTAAAGCGATCTCGATGCGTTCGATCCCATCGTGGACGAGTGTGCGTAGTTTACGATCAAACTCATACAGGCCAGCCACTTCAGTAAAGGTTGAGCCCAGTACAAACGTGTCGGCGCGAACCGGCATCCTGGGGCGGACTCAAGTTGCTCGCGATACGGGTACCAGTAGCCCGACAAGCGGTAATAGGAGACACTACGAAGCCACTGACGTGCGAGATCGGCATCCACCTGCATGCCTCGCTCAGACAGAATGTGGATCTGTTCGTCGATTGTGGTCGGATCCTTGACCTGCTCGTCCATACCATCTGACCTTCCAGATAGAAATCCAGCCCGTCCACTCCGAGGGAGCGGCGGGCTGAACGGTTACCAAAAGTCTACAACGTATTCCATTGTGGGCTCAAGCCCCCTTGCCTGTGACGCGCGAACTCACACGCCCATACCCTCAGATCGCGACGAGGCCGGGGCCGGGCATGCACATCCGTGCGGTTACGGGAATGTGGGTGGGAGGATGTGCGTGATGGTTGCGCAGCATTCTTAGTGTTTCGTGTCGGTTCTGCGCGTACCCTGATGAGAAAGGGCGCGCTCCCAAGGGTGGGGGCGCGTCGGAGGGCACCTCACCGTGGAGGAGTACAACGCCATGACGGTTCCACCATTGTTCGACCACCTCGACACCGAGGACGAGGACCAGCTGCGGCACGACGCCGCACCGCGGGACGCGGTCTTTGAGGCCGGTAGCGGGCCGGGGGTTGGTGACGACAACCCGCCCGCGGGGACCCACCCCCGGCTTCAAGCGTGGCTGCACGTCGAGCCGTTCTATTGGACGATGCGCGTGGTCTACGTGTGCCTCGCCGCAGGAGCCGTCTTCGCCGTCTACATCAACGGCGTCGCCGAAGGATGGTGGCACGCCTGGGGCGAAAAACCCAGCGTCGCAGCCACAGCCCCTACCACGCAGCCCGCGCCCGCACCATCACTGTCGAGCGAGGCCGCGATGTCGGGCGGCTACCAGATCGGCCCCGACGGCGTCCTCGTGCGCCCCGCCGAGTTCGCGGCGGACACCTACACCAAACCCGAACTACCCGCCGAAGCCACAGAAAACACCGAACGAGGAGCAGAAGCAGCCGCAGAACACTACCTCGCGCTCATGGTTTATGCGTGGAATACAGGAGATACACGGCCACTGGTAGATATGTCTGATAGTGACTCAAAGTTCGCACATGAGGTTACGCAGAGGATCAGCGATATCTACGGTGATGGATGGGTATTTAACAATAGTTCCGTCGTGGAGCACGTTCTCAAGCTTGAGCCCACGGAATTAGCAGGTGACGAGAATGTACCTGGCACAGTGACAGTTGTGTTAGCTATCAACTCGTCGGATGGAACGATTTGCCAGAATAAGAACATTTATGTTCACGATCAGCAATACCATTCCATTTTTGCACTAGTGATGACATGGAATAATGACCAATGGGTTGTAACCCAGGCGGGAATGGAAAAGACAAATGCGTGAGAAATTCTTTCGATTTATCATATCGGCAACTATCGCTCCACTCCTGTTTACAGTCGGTGCGCACACAGCGCACGCGGAGGAAGTTACTCCCCCTCCCTTCTATGACACAGATGCGCATGATGACGCGATTGATTTTCTCCTTAAGCAGGTCATCAGACAATATAGCGGAAGTACTCAGCCTAGTAATGAGTCACCAGCTGATGACACAATTCGGCAATCAAATTCTGCCATTGCGAGTCCTGACGCAGTGACTGCCATGGCAGATAGAAATTGTGACGGAAAAGGACACGAGGGCATTCAGTCAGACGGAAGTACCGCACTATATGCATGTCGTCCTGTCTTCCCCAAAACTGGTGAATCGGGGTGGACGCCAACCACGCGCGAGATTCTGTACTACGCAGCCACGATCATTCACGCTGATGGTGCGGGTTTGCATAAGCGGCCGTCGAAGGTGTCGTTTACGAACAAGTACATTCCCACGATCGTGGCAGCCACCCACCCCACACAGACCCACACGATCAACCTGCTGGGACACGACATTACCATCACTCTCAGAGCCACTAGTTACGAGTGGGACTGGGGCGACGGCACCCCGAACACCGTCACCGCCTACCACGGAATGCCATACGAGAAGGGCATGGACCTGAACAAGGACCCCCGGCTGATCCGCCACTACTACACGCCGCCCAACGGGTGGCGCTCACGCTTCGACGGACCCTACCCCGACGCCACCCGCACCATCACACTCACCACCACCTGGTCAGGTACGGCCACCAACCCCTTCACCGGAGAAACCCAAACCATCAACGGCCTGGTCA